>NZ_JAIVFR010000800.1 GCF_020829685.1 Nostoc sp. CHAB 5715
GAGATTTGGTAATCTGCTGTTGTAGTTGTTGCACCTCCTCAATAGACAAGCCTGTTGCAGAAGCAATAATGTTGATTGTTATTCCTTGGCGCAAAAGATTAACAGCAATTTCTCGTTGCTTTCTTGCTTCTCCTTCCGCCAGGATAGAACGGTAAACGGTTGATTCTTGCATAATGTCTCTCCTCAATATACGATAAACAACCTCATCCTCTAATTTTATCCCAGCAAGAATTGCTGAGGCAGCTGTCAAATTGGCTTGGGTTATTGGGTCTGAAATTTGGTTGATGGTTTGTGCAACTTGGCGCAATGTTGCCTCTGGATCAGTTGTTTGACCCAGAGTAGCAAAGGGAAGCAGTCCAGGGTATTCTAGGAAGAAGGCTGCGGGTTGCTCCCACAGGCAAACTACATCGAATTCATGACGAGTGCGCTCTAGGGAAAAACTGGTTTGCCGAACGCGATCAGATCGAGTGGGCTGAAGATACACTACGACTTGTCGCATTCTTTTGTCAGGATAACGTCTATAAACTCGCACGCGATAATCCAACATACGAAACGGAATATCCCGTTTGGGATGGGTTTGAAATTCCAGGTGTAGGACGGAATCATCAGACTCAAGTAGAATTAAGGCATCTGCACGAATGGGTTCGAGGGAGAGTTCGGAGGGTTTTAGCTCCGTCAGCGTAATGGACTCTCCCAGCAGCCAACTGGCAAAATCGGCTGAGAAATTTTCGGCAAGGAATCGACAGGTATCGTCATACATGGAAAAATGAATCAATTCAAAATTCAAAATTCAAAATTCAAAATTAAATTCAGCCACCCACAAGGGTGGGGTTTCTACCTACCGAGTAAGACAAAGATTCTTTCGCCCACAAGGGGCAAGGTTTTGAACCTTAACTTTTTCATAAAACAAATAATCGCTCTAATTTCATCGGGAGATGACACAATGTTATTGTTTTTGTATTTTTAATTCACATTGTTGAAAAATATAATTAACCGCCCCAAATAATTTATCTAAATCTTGAATTACATACAAATTTCTATTCCGAGTAAATACATCAGCAATCAACTTTCCAAATTGCCATATTTTACCGTTAGAAACAATCCCAAAAATATCGCTGGCAAAATCATCATTAATTCGCTGCACTGCGATCATTTCAGCTAAACACTGACCCCAGCCTTCTTCAAATTTGTCTTGTTTAGCTTCAACCGTCAAAAAATAAGGTTTATCAAAAACAATCGTACCCAAAGGATTTCGCTGTGTTACCGTATAATCTGGAACGCCTGATAAATCTTCATCGTAAACTAATGTTTCATGACTCCAAAGTGTTAATTTACTTCGGTAATTTTTCCATACTTCTTTCAATACTGGATAGATGAGATTTTCACAAATAGCATCTTCAGAATTATCAATAACTCCATCGGTAAATAACAAATCTAATTCTTCTTTGAAAGCCTGTTTAACTGGAAACTCTACTTCTAGTATAAAATTAGACTGTACATATTTGATTTGAAATTTTTTAATTACTGCGCTAATACTTTTGTAATTACTAAATGCCATTCTAATTTACCTTTTATTAAAAATGTCATTACCTGACTAACTGCGCGGCAGAATTGAAAAATTGACGACACAACCCCTTCGTGACTAAAAGTGTTGTCAACAAATTAGCGAAAGCAACCATAAATATAATTAAAATTTCGTAGGATACAGCATCCAAAGGTTTCACACCAGCTAATAGCTGTCCGGTGGTAATTCCTGGTATTGCCACCATACCGATGAGGAGCATTTGATTAAGAGTCGGAATCAATGCGGCTCTGATGGCGTCTTTGCGATACTGGCTAACTGCTTGCTGGGGCGTTGCACCTAGGCTCAAATGGGTTTCTATTTCGAGATGGCTGGAATTAATGGTGCTGACAAGACGATCGCCTGCGATCGCAGATGCATTGGTAGCATTACCTAAGACTATCCCTGCTAGGGGAATTACATACTGTGGTTCATACCATCTTTCTGGTTGAACGATTAAGAAGTTGGTGTAAAGCACTGTCAGGGCAGTACTAATTAAAATTGCACCCCACACCAAAGGCAATACATAAGGAATTTTTTGGCTGATCCGATTTCGTGCGACAATCGCCGTAATTGTCAGCATTATTGTTAATATCGCCAAAACTGCCCAAACATTGTCCAAAGCGAAGATGAAATCTAAAATGTATCCCAATACAAGTAGTTGTAAGATGGTTCTCCCAGTAGCAAGGGCTAAGTTTAACTCTAGTCCTAATTTTTCCCAGGCAGATAAACCAATGGCGATCGCCATCAATCCCACAGCAATAGCTAAATCCACGAAATCCAGCTTGATCAACTCCTGCATAGGTTCTCTATCTCCTGGTATTTTCTTCTCAAAGCAGCCCACACAAGAGGAACTTTGCTCCAATGTGTTGGATCTTGGTTGATATATATCACCTTTATCAATTCAAAATTCAAAAATGGTACAACCTTAACATGGCAAACACCTAGTATGCTTATTATCTGTAAATTAAATGTGCGGTAGTTTCTGGCGTCACAATTTAAGTAAAAACCCTAATAGATGCGTATCTTGGGCGATAGTCTTTTAGTAGCTCCTTTTTGATTAACAATTCAATTAGCAAAAATTGACTCCCGAAGTGCATCCTTTGTATCTTCCAATAAAATAAGAACTCATGATCCAAAGTGTAAATCCTATCCCTGCCTTTGATATCAAGCAGCAATACACCACCATTGAAGCAGAAGTAAGTGCAGCTGTCTTAGAGGTTCTGGCTTCTGGCCGCTATATCGGCGGCCCCTTAGTCGAAGGCTTTGAGCAACAGTTTGCTGCTTATAATACTGTTGCTGAATGTGTGGCTTGTAATTCTGGTACTGATGCGCTCTACTTAGCGTTACGAGTCTTGAACATTGGTGCAGGCGATGAAGTGATTACAACGCCTTTCACCTTTATTGCTACGTCTGAAGTAATTAGCGCCGTGAGTGCAAAGCCTGTTTTCGTTGATATTGACGCTACTACGTTTAATTTGGATGTTGAGCAAGTAGCGGCGGTGATTACACCCAAAACTAAAGCGATTATCCCGGTTCACCTATTTGGACAACCTGTGGATATGACATCATTGATGGCGATCGCTCAGTCTCACAATTTGTCAATAATTGAAGATTGCGCTCAGTCTACAGGGGCAATGTGGGCTAATCAAAAAGTAGGAAGCATTGGACATATTGGTTGCTTTAGTTTCTACCCTACCAAAAATCTTGGTGGTTGTGGCGATGGCGGGGCAATAACGACTAATGACCCTGCGATCGCCACTAAACTACGAATACTACGAGATCATGGCAGTAGAATTAGATATTTACATGAAGAAATCGGTGTAAATAGCCGCTTGGATGCTCTCCAAGCAGCTATTTTGCAGATTAAGCTACGTTATTTAGATATTTGGAATGATCGCCGACGAGATATCGCCAACTATTACTATCAGTATCTGTGTCAAATTCCGGGAATCGTCCCACCCCAAGAATTACCTGAAGGTATT
>NZ_JAIVFR010000801.1 GCF_020829685.1 Nostoc sp. CHAB 5715
TACTATGTTCGGTCTAGAAATTGGTAATAGCGGTGGTATTGATGATGAAAATGATCGTAATGCTAGCGCTAAAGCTAAAAGTAAAAGCAATGGCAGTAGTAATAGTGACAACCAGCCAAAACACAAAATAGATTCTGATTCTTTCATTCCTGGTGAGGGGTCTTTCTATGATGAAACAGATGATATGTTTGAGAATATTTAAGTATTTATTAATGCACATTTAGTCAAATCAGAAAGGAGATTTAAGATGGCAGCAATTCACTTCATGGATGGTGAAAAAGGTGGAGTTGGCAAGTCTTTGTTTGCACGGGTTATGGTGCAATACTGCATTGACAATAAACTCTCTTATGAATCGTCAAGTTCATCTTCAATATCCTCCTCATCTTCATCCAGTTCTTCGTCTAGTTCATCATCTAAATCGTCAAGTTCTTCCTCTTCTTGTTCTTGGAAAGAATTACGACGTTCCAGAGATGCGCGATTGAATTCCACTAAATCTGCTATTGCTTGCTCTGGGTCAGTGCTGATAGTGTCATACAGCATACTCATGAAAATTGCCACTACTTCTGGTGCATATTTGAGTGCATCTGGTTGTCCAAACAATTTAGTAAATAATTTGGTATTCCATTTTTGCCAATCAAACTTTTTGTTACCACCTTTCTTTTTGACCTGAGCAGCAATATCAAGTCCGAGTTTTTCACGCGCTGCATGACCGATTTTAGTTGAAACACGCGAATCCCGTAGTTGTAATTTAACGCCATATTCTTTGAAGATTAGGTTCCGCAATTCCTTCAACAATGCTAATGCCTCTTCTTGTGGTGAAGCATTCGCTACCTTTGATTTAGTTGTAGCGGATGTGCCATTGGTTTTGGCAGATGTTTTAGCATTAGCTGCGTTGCGATTATTATTGGTTCTAGCTTTAGCGATAGCCATTTTACAGCTTCCTTTAATGAAGTAAATTTTTCACCTCCTTGCCGCAATCGCGGCTTTCACATCCATTTCATTTCAATTTCATTTTTTTGCGATTTCAAACCTGTCTTTGCTGCGACAAATTTATGCTTTTAAGAGATAAAGAAGCGGACTAGGAGCAGTTTCCGAAATTAACACTGTACTGGAGGTGATCGCTCTTTTTCACACAAGAAATATAGCCAACCCGTTAGTAATAATTATCCGTGTGGCTAAAGCATCAGTAATAAATTTGCTCTAAAAGGGGAAAGTAAGTTGTTGAAGTCAAATTTATGAAGTTGACAGACTGGCCTGCTCTGGCTGACCAAAATACTCCAATTGTGGCTGTGGAGTATCATACGCCTGACAGAATGCAGATATTACAGCAGTTTTACCATTGGGGTGAAGAACGTTCTTTGTCAGTCTTTGTCTGGAATCCTGGTTACTGTGGACTACAGCAATTAATTCAGCATCAAGGTCAGTACATCTTACAGTCAACTGACAGGGGTAAAGACGGGGACATTATTCAGTATCTTCTGGAGGAATATCAACCAGGCATTTATTTACTGGAGGGAGTTCTAAATGAGGGTGATGGTAGCAAAATAAGTCAAAAATTTAGCTATCAATTACTCAATGCCTGTCATCAAGCTCTCTGGAGTCAGCAACGTCATTACTGGGTGTTATTGGAAACTTACGTTCAACTACCTCTAGAATTACAGCCTTTTATTCCTATACTGTCAAATCCACTTCCAGACCAACAGCAGGTACAGATAGTTGTGGAGCAGTTTTGTGATGCCTGGGTTGGAAGTAGTCATCCCCAGCTTCAGCAGTTTGAGGGGTGCGATCGCCTACGGCACAGCGCAGCCGATCGCAATTCTTGGTTAAAGACAAGAGAAAAAACATCAGCACTGCAATTGCTCTTTCGTGCCTGTCAGGGTTTACCCATAGGCGAGATAAATATGCTACTACAGCAATGTCTGGGTTTTGCAGAGCAGCTTGAGGAAATCGCCCAATTAGTGCTAGAGCATAAAGTTAGCAAACTGCGGGGTCGGGGTTTAGAGTACATTGCTCAACCGGATGTACCTTCAGCCGGGGGATTAGATTTATTGGAGAAAAGGTTGGAAACTATTACCTGTCTACTTCAACCTAAAGCAAAGCAATATGGATTGAAGTTTCCCACTGGGATGCTCTTATGGGGGCCACCGGGTACGGGTAAAAGTCTCTCTGCCAAGTTAGCAGCTAAGAAAATGGGATTACCATTGTTAGCAGCTAATTGGGGTGTACTACTGGGTGATTCTCATCCCGACAGAGCATTAAAGGAGTTTATTGCTTTGGTGACTTCCCTTGCTCCCTGTGTACTTTATTGGGATGACTTTGATAAAGGCTTTGCTGGCTGGGACTCCAATGCAGATGGAGGTGTGGCACGGCGGCTATCTGCGGCTTTGTTGACTTGGATGCAAGAGCATCAAGAGCCTGTTTATACCATTGCTACTGTCAATCGCTTGTCAATGCTACCTGCGGAGTTAGTTCGCCGTTTTGATGATATCTTTTTTGTGGATTTACCCCATGAAGGGGCAAGATATGAAGTTTTCAATCTACATCTAGCTAAGTATTTTCCAGTATTTCGAGACAATAACTCACCTTGGAGCGATGACCAATGGCGTAGACTCTTGGCTGAATATCGCATTTGCAGTCCAGCAGAAATTGGTAATGCAGTCCGTCGTTGTGCTGAAGAGGCTTTTTATCAAGGTAGACCAGAGCAAATTGAGTTTGAGGATTTGCTGAAACAGCGACAAGAATTTACACCAGCTATGGAGCGAGAGTCAGAACAGATACAGGCAATTCGCAATCAGGCTATTTATGCTAAACCTGTAGCTAGTCTGGATGTTTCTCGATTTGCTTATCAGCACCGGGAGTTATTTGGATAATCAATTTGGTGACAAAAAAATGAGTGAGAGGCTCGTCCACCACAGATAAATTATGAGGCTCCTCGACTCGTTAAAAAGCCTAGCCTCAGTTAGCCAAATGTAATTTTTGAAATTCAGCTTGTGTCGGATTTTAAAATCCGACAAACATAAGATATACTGCGACTAAGTTGGAGTAATTTTTATGAAACAGATAGTTCTCGCACTCCTGGCTAATGCTGGTGGAGTAGGTAAGTCTACCATTAGCACACATATTGCCTATGAAGTAAGTAAGCGGGGTTATACAGTAGCTATGTTAGATTTAGACCCCCAACGTTCATTGGATGTGTTTTGTGGTTTGTCACCAGCCGAAGCAAATTTAACTACAGTAGAGTTACTTTCTAAGGATTTTAAAGGCGATTGGTCATTAGTACCAGTTTGGGATTCCAAAGTTGAGGTGTGTCAAGGACATCCCTTGTTGGATGAAATAGCTAATGAATTGGTGATCAGAAAACGTGGAGAATACAGTTTAGCGGACAAACTAAATAAATATTCATTACCTCATAACTTAATTATTTTAGACTGTCCTGCAACTTTGGGTATGCTAAATGTCAATGCTTTAGCTGCTGCTACTCATGTTTTAGTTCCAGTACAGTTAGAAATGAAAGCTATTTCTGGTTCGGCAGAGTTAGTTGAATGG
>NZ_JAIVFR010000802.1 GCF_020829685.1 Nostoc sp. CHAB 5715
AAAAAGCGGGAAGCATGAAGCAACTGGGACAAGCGAAGCGTCAAAAATCTATAGAAAATTTCGCGCTTAACGAACTGCGGGATGTAGAAACCCACAGTTCAGGCGAAGCCAACTGTGGGTAGTTCATAGTCTTCTATCTCATGATTCCCGTTGCGATCGCAAAGGTAACAGTTATTTCCTGGAAATGCCGAATAAAATAGTGTAGGGACACGATAATATCGTGTCCCGACAAAAAGATTTTTCAACCACGAGAAAATTATCGCCGCTTGGGAGTGGCGCTGCGGCTGGTGCGTTTGTCTTCATCTCGGCGACGGCGATCGCGCCAATCTGCCACGGTCAAATAACCAATACCACTAGTGACTACTACCAGTAGCACTATAGCAACTAAAGTTAAAATACTCAAGAATGGACTTTCCACGATGCCTCTACAGTCCGTTACGTCCCCAAACTACCATTGCAATTGACCAAGTAAACACAACTAACAGTGATACCCAACCTAGTGTCAAAATCTCCATAGTTCCGCTTTTCAAATAATTACAAAAGGTTTCTAATATTTCTAAGAAGAATTCAGAACTCAGGAGTCAGAATTCAGTATGAATTCTGTACGAGTGGGTGACGAATATTGGTTAAAACCTCGCCCCTAGTGGACGAAAAAAATTAAAATATTCTCGCCTTAAAACTCTATCCCTTTATGGGTAGAGTATTCTGAATTCTGAATTCTGAATTCTGACTCCTATTTTATCATACAGGGATTGGGCAGGCTGAGATTTTTTTATAAATAACGTTCTAAGTTTGGCGGGTGATGTCTACGATGGTCACTGAGCTTCTTGTACTGAGCGACTTGCCTTGACTTGTGCCGAGCAAAGCCGAGGTAGCGAAGTCGAAAGGAGTCGAAGTATGTCGTTCGCGCAGCGTCTCCAAGAGTTGTGCGGGCTATGCTTACGCAAACGATACACGATTTTTTCTTGTTACCCTAGTACTTCAAGCATTAATAAAGACGAATGTAAAAAAATAGCGATCGCGCTTTCCTACTTGATAGTTTGGGAATACTAGGATTATGCGTATATATTTTAAATCCAGCAACCCCTAGTATAATGCCGACATTTTTCAACTATCCTTTCCACTCTAATGATTTTGTTGCCCACGGACATTGTTATCTCTGGAAAACTGGATTAGTTTGGCTCCACATTATTTCTGATGCCACGATCGCTATCGCTTATTATTCTATTCCCTTCCTACTGATTTACTTTATTTCCAAGCGTAAAGACGTTCCTTTCAATGGAGTCTTTTTGTTATTTGGTGCTTTTATCATTGCCTGCGGTACTGGACACTTAATAGATATTTGGACGCTTTGGCATCCAGACTATTGGATTGCAGGTGGTTTAAAAGCTTTAACTGCCATTATTTCGATATATACGGCATTTGCGTTATTTTATCTCATGCCTCAAGCTCTGGCACTACCCAGCCCAGCCCAGTTAGAAGTGATCAATCGAGCGCTTTCAACTGAAATTGTAGAGCGCAAGCGCATCGAAAAAGAACTACGCCTTGCACAGGAAGTCACTCAAAACTCCAGCGAAGCCAAGAGTGAATTTCTCGCTAATATGAGTCATGAACTACGCACACCTCTCAACGGTATTCTGGGCTATACACAAATTCTTCAACGCACAGAATCTTTGAGTGAGAAAGGACGCAGAGGAGTCAGCATCATTTATCAATGTGGTTCTCATCTTTTAACCCTAATTAATGATGTTCTGGATCTCTCCAAAATAGAAGCTCGAAAACTAGAATTGTATCCTGTAGATTTCTACTTGCCTGCGTTTATAGATAGCGTGACTGAAATTTGCCGCATCCAGGCAGAACAAAAGGTCATCGCATTTCATGTCGAACTCGATCCTGATTTGCCAACGGGCATTCATGCTGATGAAAAACGCTTGCGGCAAGTACTGATTAACTTGCTTACTAATGCGATCAAATTTACTAATCAAGGTAGTGTCACCTTTAAAGTTCAAGTTATTGGTCAAGAATCAAACGCCAATGGAAAAACTAACTACAATATTCGCTTTCAGGTAATAGATACCGGTACGGGTATAATCCCTGAACAAGCCGAGAAAATCTTTCAGCCCTTTGAACAAGTGGGAAATCAGAAACGACAATCTGAAGGTACAGGCTTGGGATTAGCAATTAGCCAAAAAATTGTTTTGTTGATGGGTAGTCAAATTCAGGTGCAAAGTACCTTATGCAAAGGTAGCACTTTTTGGTTTGAGGCAAAATTGCCAGAATCTAAAGACTGGGCAAAGGTTTCTAGAGTGGTTGAGCAGGGAACCATTATTGGTTATCAAGGACAAAGGCGCACCATTTTAATTGCGGATGACAAATGGGAAAACCGATCAGTAATTGTAAATTTACTAGAGCCTGTTGGGTTTACTGTTGTAGAAGCTAGTCACGGTGAGGAAGCATGGGAACAAGCTCTACTCTACAAACCAGACATGATTATCACTGACCTAGTGATGCCTATATTGAATGGATTTGAGTTGATCGAACGTTTGCGTCAGTCTGAGTCATTTAAAAAGATTGCTGTCATCGCTTCGTCAGCCAGCGTGTTTGCAATCGACCAGCACAAGAGTATTGATGTAGGTGCAGATGCATTTCTACCAAAGCCTGTAGAAGCTGAAACGCTGCTGGAAATACTACGACAATTTTTGCAATTGGAATGGATTTTTGACGTTAAGGTAGACGCAATCAAAAAAAACCATACAGGTGGTTTGGATCAACCAAATGAGATGATTTATCCGGCTCAAGAGGTTTTACAAGAGTTACTCGAATTGATACAAGACGGCGATATTCAACAAATCTTGGAATTGGCTGAGGAACTTTCTGCATCTGATAAACAGTTAAGCATTTTTGCCCAGCAACTCGTCCAGCTTGCTAGTAATTTCCAACTCAAACGTTTAGAAACTTTTATTGTAAGTATTCAAGAGTCAGAATAAATGAGACAACCTGCAAGCTTAAGCTTGAGTAAGTTAGTAAGTGACTAACTAGCTATGCTAATTCTATTCTGAATTTTGAATCCTGACTCCTGAATTCTTTTATTAAAGAATACATCAATTAATTTGAGTTAAATTTAAATTTAAAATTCATCATGGGCAAAACTGCAAATAACGGATTTCTTTTGATTGTGGATGATAATCCGACAAATTTATCTGTCCTGTGTGAAGCGCTTAATAGTGAGGGTTTTCGCTTCCGTGTTGCAGTCGATGGAGAAAGTGCGATCGCTCAAGCCGAACGCAATCAACCAGAGTTGATTTTGCTGGATGTACAAATGCCCGGTATTGACGGATTTGAAACTTGTCGCCGCCTCAAAGTCAATCCTGTCACTCAAAACATTCCGATTATTTTCATCACTGCCTTAGCGGATACAGTAAGCAAAACGAAGGGATTTTCCCTTGGTGCAGTAGACTATATCCCTAAACCGTTTGCACAAGAGGAAGTCATTGCTAGAGTACGCGTACATTTACAACTCAAACAATTGACTGAATCTTTGGA
>NZ_JAIVFR010000803.1 GCF_020829685.1 Nostoc sp. CHAB 5715
TAAAAGTGTATTAGAACGATATGAAATCAAATTATTCGTTTTTAATATTCAGAAACAGGAGATAGTATTATGGAAAAATTAGATTATTAGGAATTAGTGAAAATCATCATCTATAAATATGCAAATGTTTTAGAAGTGCATTTTGATGAGCAACTTGGCATGATGTACGCCGATCAAACTAGGATGCGGCAGGTGTTGTTAAACTTACTCAGTAACGCCAGTAAATTCACTACAAACGGCAAGGTGACGTTGACAGTCAACAGAGAAAAGGATGAATTTCGACCGGAGGCTCCTTTGGGCATGATTATTTTCACTGTTACTGACACAGGCATAGGTATGTCTCAAGGTCAACAGCAACACTTATTTCAACCTTTTACACAAGGTGATACCTCGACTACGAAAAAGTATGGAGGTACGGGACTGGGGTTAGCAATTAGCCGTCACTTTTGCCAGATGATGGGTGGTGAGATTATTGTCAAAAGTCAGCCGGGAGTTGGTTCTACTTTTACCATTCGTCTGCCAATGACTGTGCAGGATTAAATGGGGCATGGGGCATTGGGCATTGGGCATTGGGCATGGAGCATTGGGCATGGGGCATGGGGCATGGGGCATGGGGCATAGAGAAGAGACAAGGGAGACAAGGAAGAGGGGGTAGACAAGGAAGAGACTTGTTCAATAATTCCCCCTCATCCCCCTCATCTCCCTCATCTCCCTCATCTCCCTCATCTCCCTCATCCCCCTCATCCCCCTCATCTCCCTCATCTCCCGAACTAAGTAATAATAGTTACCCTCCCTGTATCCAAATCGTAACGACCTCCAACAATTTTCAATTTGCCCGATCGCACTTGCTCAGTTAAAAGTTGCGATCGCTTCAACTGTTCAATTTGATATTGCACATTTGCCACCACAGCATTCTCAACCGCGTCACCCGACTGACTCTTAACCTTTTCCACTGCTGGCTTAATTGCCTTCACAAAAGTACTAATATCACCGAGTAACGATTGGTTTTGGACAGCTGCGGTTACAGCCCCGCAACGCTCATGCCCCATTACCATCAATAGCGGAGAGGCTAACAAGACAACCGCGTATTCAATACTGCCGATCGCTTCATGTGTAGCGATATTTCCGGCAATCCGAACATCAAAAATGTCTCCAATGCCTTGATCAAAAACAATTTCTGCGGGTACTCGTGAATCCGCACAACTAAGAATAGTTGCAAATGGATGTTGAGCTTGAGCAACTTCTTGCAACCGCAGTGCCGATTGATCCGGGTATTGCGGTTGATGATCGACAAATCGCTGATTCCCCTCCATCAGCTTTTGCAATGCTGCTTCGGGACTGAGGGATTCAGGGGAAGTTGAGGGTATTTCGGCAGCTTTAGCCTGTTCCACCCGCCAAACTAAATCGCTGGCAGATAGCATCATCCCAAAAGCCCCGGTAATTCCCAACTTCAAAAAGTCACGACGTTCCATGAAATGTTTCATTGAATTTATAATCTTACATCGACGCTACACATCTGACAGAGCGAATTTCCATCACATCGGAAACGTAGCAAGTACCTCCGAACTTATTAAGGAGTGGTTTGATATTTTCTACAACCGGCTTGAGTTGTTCTGGCATACAAAAGGCGAGGATGTAAACATTATCAAGCATGGTCATGTCTAAATCTTCTGTCGTTCCTCGTAATCCTTTACCAGCAACATTTCGGATTACGGCATGGTTATGTACACCCGACTTGTCTAAACTATCTAAAATTTTGGCAAGTTCAAAGGAGTTGGCGATAATTTCTATCTTTTTAACTACGTGCATATTATTACCTCCAAAATAGGTTAATTCCGTAGAGATATAACGGAATTCCCACAATAATATTGAACGGAAATGTTACAGCTATGGCAGTAGAAACATACAGGCTGGGATTTGCTTCGGGAACAGTCATCCGCATAGCCGCAGGTACAGCGATGTAAGAAGCACTGGCACACAATACAGCGAATAAGAGCGAATCTCCACGAGGCATACCGATCAATTTGGCAATCACCAACCCAATTCCTGCATTGAGTATTGGAATTAGTATGGCAAATAAAATTAGGAAAACTCCGGTTTTTTGCAAGTCTTTAATTCTTCTGGCAGCGACTAGTCCCATGTCCAGTAAAAAGAAGGTGAGAACGCCATAAAACAACCCTTGAGTAAAAGGTTCTAATACGTGCCAACCGCGTTCTCCTGTCAAGACACCGATCAAGAGACTACCAACTAGGAGAAAAACTGAACTATTAAGAAATGCTTCTTGCAAGACTTCCGGCCACGAAAAGTCCCGCTTTCCATCGTTAGTGAATATATTCACCAAAATTAGACCAACTATAATCGCTGGGGATTCCATGAGCGCAAGGGCTGCCACCATGTAACCATCAAAAGTAATGCCAAGCTCAGTCAAAAAAGCGCTAGCTGTGATGAAAGTGACGGCACTAATTGAGCCGTAGGTTGCAGCGATCGCAGCAGCATCGTAAGTATCCAGTTTCAACCTTAAAATAAAAAAGGTGTAAATTGGAACAAGGCAAGCCATCATCATTGCTGCCACGAGTGTTAGAACTACTTCCTGAGTGATGCCACTTTTGATTAGTTCTACCCCTCCCTTAAAACCAATGGCAAACAGTAGGTACAGCGAAAAGAGTTTAGGCACTGGTGCGGGAATTTCTAAATCAGACTTGACAAAAACAGCAGTCATGCCTAAAAAGAAAAACAGGATTGGCGGATTCAAAATGTTGGATACAATTAAGCTGATATCCATATCCACCCCTCGTTGTATTGGTTAAACCTGAAATTAAAGAAATTTTTCATCTTTAAAAATTTAACGGTTGAATCATGATGTATCGTGTATTGCTACCAGATGTCAATTGGGTACTCAAGGAGTGAATAGTCCTATTGGTGACAATACTCTCGGTTAGGTATTACAGCGTTTTTCACTTCAATAAACCACACGCTACGGAACATTGCGGTGTCCCTACGAAAACCTGTAGTTCAATTAACTGAAAATAGCTGTAAGCTCTGTTGACAACAGAACAAGTGAGAGCTTGCCCAGTATTTTTATGATTTTTGATTCCCCGTTGCTGATTTTACGACACAACGCGCAGGAAATAACTGATGGCTAACTTATCTATGTAGAAAAGTTAACGTATTGTCATGGAAACCATGAATTGCCACAACACAAACCTTAGTCTTTATCCCAGTATTCTTTGATTTACAACAATTTGGTAAATCCCGCTTGCTCAAAATGATGGTCAGATGTAAAGGCTTGAGTAATCTCCTCCTGTGTCATCACCGCAAAGCTAATACAGTCAGTTAGTCCCCAATCTTTATCAGGACGCTGGCTATATAACATCCAACCTTCATCCAGCAATTTTTGGTCGAAAGGGATGATTTGCACACTTTTTAAAACTCGCAAACTGTTTAGGACTTACGCAAAATTATGAAAAAACGAACCGCAAAGACGCAAAGGACACGAAGTAATAAGAGTTTGAGAGAGTTTTTGCGTAAGTCCTACTGTTGATG
>NZ_JAIVFR010000804.1 GCF_020829685.1 Nostoc sp. CHAB 5715
ATTAACAGTGGGCTATTGAGGGTAAATGTTAAAACCAATAACTCAGTTCTCAAAACGATAGTATTTGAATTTCCAATAACAGATATAAATAAACTTGAAGCCGCTCTTAGTCAGGAGTTAGGCTTACCGCGCGATCACGTTAAAGAACTAATAATTGAGTCGAATGACAAATGACAACTGACTAACCTTGACATTTCTTTGTCATATTTATCTAATAAACTACAATAAAAGTAACGTAATTTTACTTTTATCTAAATAATTGACTGTTGATAGCGAACATTTGACTATTCATTGTTCACTTTCAAAGGTTAATCTTTAGCCCTTAACCCTCAATAGCCCACTGTTAATCGCTATGGATACTTCTGAAAATCAAGTTTCAACGGTTGAAACCCAATCAGATAGTTCTGTGCCTTCTGAGTTAGCAACTGCTCGTTCGGGTAAACCTTGGTTCTGGAGATTGCTGATTCTATTTCTGGCAATCGGTGGCATTATCCTATGGCGGATGTT
Organism: Nostoc sp. CHAB 5715; assembly: GCF_020829685.1. GTDB lineage: Bacteria > Cyanobacteriota > Cyanobacteriia > Cyanobacteriales > Nostocaceae > Nostoc. The sequence continues at coordinate 508 of NZ_JAIVFR010000804.1, forward strand.
CGCTCCTGGTGGCGCACCACGCTCCTCTGTTGCACAGCAGCAAGGGCCACCTCCAAAGCCAATTGAAACAATCTCCCTCGCAACTGGAAGTGCTACAAGAAGTGTCCAGTTGTTAGGACAAGTAGAAGCTACTCAGCAGTCAACACTCCGCGCTCAAACTAGTGGAATTGTAAAGCAAATTTCAGTCCAACCAGGCGATCGCGTGACAATAGGTATGACGATCGCTTTACTCGATGATACCGATCAGCAATTAGCAATTACCCAAGCACGAGCGCAACTGGCACAACAACGGAGCAATCTGGCACGTTTGGAAGTCGGTACTCGAAAAGAAATCATTGCTCAACGTCAAGCAGCTGTCACGTCTGCTAAGGCGCGAGAACTGGAAGCACAGGATAACCTGAAACGTACTAGCAATCTTGTCAAAGAGGGTGCTTTGTCTCAAAGATTGTTAGTGGAAGCTCAAGCACAATTGAATAACGTCCAAGGAGAACGGTTAGAAGCCGAGGCAGAACTTGCCGAGGCTAAAGCTGGGCCGATTCAAGAAGAAATCGCCGCTCAACGGGCAAACGTAGAAGCAGCTAAAGCCACTTTAGCTCAAGCAGAATTAGCAAAACAGCGAACTCGGATTCTGGCATCGGAATCGGGTATAGTGCAGACTCGCCATATCAGTAATGGTGATTTAGTCCAAAATTCTGGTCAAATTGTCACCTTAGTAGCAGGCGATCGCTTCGATATTTTCCTAGAGTTACCCGAAGAACTCAGTGGTAAAGTTACCCCAGGTATGACAATCGATCTCACAACTCGCGCCCTACCGCAATGGAAAAAACGCGCCACTATTACTGCTGTAGTCCCTTCTGCCGATACTGCCTCCCGTCGCCAACGGGTGCGTGTCCAAATTAACAAGCCACCGTCAGGTTTAATACCAGGAATGGCGATCGCAGGCAACTTAAATATGCCCTCTAACCGCTCTAGCTTTGTGGTATCACGAGATGCATTAAGCAGAAGGCAAAACGAGTGGCTAGTTTTTGCAGTTGCTGATGGCAAAGCTAAACAAATTCCAGTCGAGATGGTTGCTGACATGGGTAAAAATGTCGCAATTTATCATCCCACTTTACGCACCGGTCAACGCATTGTGCTACGTGGCGGTGATGGATTGCAAGATGGTGCGCCTGTAAAGATAGTTAATCCAACTTAAAACATAGGTTGTACCTACATTTCCATAAACTTCTTGCAGAAGTCGGTTAAAGAGGAAGAATCATCTCTTTCTCCTTTAACCTTTTCTTCAAAATATAGGACTCCTATTTGATTTTTGAAATACACGTAGTTTTGGTGGGCTTTGCCCACCAAAACCCGGATATGGTGGGCAAAGCCCACCCTACATTACTTAAAATTTTTCACATATCATTTAGGATTCCTATACTACAAACCCAGTTTAAATATGACTTTCTAAATTACGAATTAATATGAATTTTATTGAAACCGCCGTTCGTTGGCGACATGGAACTTTTGTTTTGTTTTGCTTGCTAGCAATGTTCGGGGTGTTCTCCCTACTAAAGTTACCTCTAGAATTGCAACCAGGAGGCGATCGCCCTGAAATTACTATCACAACTACTTATCCGGGCGCAGGGCCAACAGAAGTAGAAGACCTGATTACCCGCCCCATCGAAGAACAGATGCAAGAGGTGCTAGGTGTCCAAGAAATTAGTAGTACTTCTCGTGCTGGACGTAGCAGCATTACCTTAGAATTTGCTCAGGATGCCAACGCCAGAGAACGGATGATAGATGTTCTCAACCGCTTGCAACAGGTGGAAAGCTTGCCTCCAGAAGCGCAGGAATCGAATGTAGAACTGGTGGGTGGTAACAGTTCACCGATGATGTGGATTCCGTTTGATACCAAAGAAGGATTTCAACCTGATGCAGACCGTTATCGGGACTTAGCAGACGAAGTGGTGATTCCCCGTTTGCGGCGAGTCGAAGGAACTGGGCAGTTTTTGTTAGTGGGTGGACAAGAACGAGAAGTCGAGGTGAAGGTTGATCCGAAAGCATTAAGCGATCGCAACCTCGCAATTGGCGATGTAGTCCGAGTTCTTCAAGAAAACAACCGCGATATTCGGGGTGGGCCGTTAATTTTAGGACGACGGGAATATCGAGTCCGCACAATCAGCAGATCACAAGATTTATCGCAAATTGAAGGTTTTGTGCTACGACGTGATCAATCAGGCACAGTTTACTTGCGAGATGTAGCAAAAGTACAGATGGGACGCAAACCTCAAGATAGTGCGTTGGTGTTCAACGGCAAACCTGGGGTAGCAGTCGGTGTAATTCGGCAAATTGGGGCGAATGTGCCAGAGGTGGCTAAAGGCATCCGAGCGGAAATTGCTGCACTGCAAACTGAATTTGATCGGCAAAACCAAGGTATTCGCTTTGTCTACAACTATGACGAAAGTGACTACATTAATCAATCGGTAAGTTTCGTTGGAGAGAACTTGGTCAGTGGAGCATTACTAGCAACTATCGTTTTACTTCTATTCCTTGGCTCAATGCGAACTGTTGCTGTAGTTGCAATTACCATTCCTATCGGTACAATTATTGTGTTCATTGTCATGTCTGCATTTGGACGCACATTGAACATCATCAGTTTAGCAGGACTAGCATTTTCTGTAGGTATGGTTGTAGATAACTCGATTGTTGTGATTGAGAATGTCTTCACCCACATGCAGCAAGGTAAAAGTACCATACGGGCAGCCATTGAAGGTACGCAAGAAGTTTGGGGGGCAATGCTTGGTTCTACCTTAAGCAACATAGTGGTTTTTGTACCACTGTTAATGGTGACAGGTGAAGCCGGGCAACTCTACACCGATATGGCGATCGCTCTTTCTGCCTCTTCTCTATTCTCGCTGTTTGCGGCATTAACTTTAGTCCCAATGCTATCGGGATTGTTCCTTAAACAATCGGAAGCCATGCAAATGATCCAGGGTGGTGAATATCGGGGCGGTAATTGGTTTGAGCGCATGGTAGCTAAAACCTC
>NZ_JAIVFR010000805.1 GCF_020829685.1 Nostoc sp. CHAB 5715
GCTCGATTACGATACATTTATTAATTCTGCTTACTTACGCCAAGGCCGTGAAGATGAGTTTATGCTCAAACGCCCGACGGAACGCAAAGAAACTTTAGCGGAGTTGTTGAAACTCAATCAATACGATGATTTGGAAGAACGGGCAAAGGAATTTTCTCGTCAGTTCAAAGCCAGGGCAGTAGAGTTAGAGCGTTCTTTAGAGTCTATCAAAATTCAGTTGCAACAACGCCAGACAACGCAAGCGCAAAGAGTCGAGTTAGAAGCCGAACTCAACCAACTGCAACAGGTACAAGCTTTTGATAATATTCAATTACAAAGTTTGCAAGTTATCCAGCACCAGCGCCAAAATTGGGAACAACAACTCAATTTTGTAAAGCAGCAATACCAAAATCTTACCCAAGATTGCGATCGCCTCCAACAAGAACAATCAGCTATTGGCTCTCAGCTATCAGATTTAGAAAAAATATTACACCAAGAAGCTGAAATTAAAGCTGGATACACCCAATATCAAAATCTCCAATCTCAAGAAGAAGCCTTTGCTACCAAATTTGAAGAATACACCCGCGCTGGGCAGACTCGCCAACAAAAGCAACAACAGCTTACCAAACAAATTCACGAAATCGAACGGCAATTGCAACAAGCCCAAGCCCAAATCGAAGCTTTACAGCAACAAGAGCGAGAAATTCAGCAAACTCTGACTAAATCAGGTGAAGTAGAAGCTGCTTTGTCACAACTAACCGCAGCCCGTCACCATGTTGCTCGTCTAGATCAACTGCAAATGCAAGTTACTCCGTTGTTGCAACAACGAGCAACTTTACAAAGCCAACTCGATCGCACTCATGCTGGTTTAGTAGCGCGACTCGAACAACTCCAAAGTACTGAGAACCAATTGCAACGTCAGCATCGCCGCCAACCGCAACTGCAACAAGCAGTGATGGATGTGGCAATCCAGATTGAAGAACTGGAGAAAAAGCGGGTTTATTTGCAACGAGTCCAAGAAAAAGGACAAGAAAGGCGGCACTTTATCGAACGCCTGCAAGCTCATCAACGGGATTATGAAAAACTGTTAGGAGAATTAGAGCAAAAATTGCAAATGCTCCAAAATCCTGAAGCTCTTTGTCCATTATGCGAACGCCCTTTAGATGAACATCACTGGAGTCGGGTGGTGGAAAAAACCCAAACTGAGATAGAAGATACCCAAGGGCAATTTTGGGTAGTCCGGGAACAAATGGCTGTGTCTGACAGAGAAATTCAGGTACTTAGGCAGGAATATCGAGAAATTTCCCAACAATTGGCGAGTTACGATGGTTTACGCGAACAACGGGGACAGTTGGCAGCCCAGTTAGAAGCTACAACTGATGTGCAACAACAGTTACAACAAATTGCTGCTGAAAAACAACATTTAGAGCGATCGCTCCAAGCTGGTGATTACGCTCCCGAGAAACAAGCCGAACTCCGGCAGCTAGACCAATATCTGCAACAAGTTAATTATAATGAACAAGACCACGCTCTCGCTCGGAGTGAAGTTGAGCGATGGCGATGGGCAGAAATTAAACTCCAGCAGATTAAGGATGCTACTAAGCGACAAGCGCAACTATTAGCCCGAAAACCAGAATTACAATCCCAAATTGCTCAATTACAAGCCAAAATCCAGCAAGAACAGATTGATTCTGAATGTGCTAAACAAATCGCGGCTCTTGAGCGTCACATTACCGAAATTGGCTATAGTTCCGAGCAGCACAACAATCTGCGTCTAGCTGTCCGCCAAGCTCAATCTTGGCATTTGCGGTATCAACAACTGCTATCAGCCCAGCAGCAGTATCCGCAACTCCAGACGAGATTGCAAGAGTTAGAGGATTCCAGAAGCGCCAGAGTAACGGAGCGGCAAAAACTTGGCGGACAAATCGAAAGCATTATCCAGCAACTACAAGCCACAGCCAACCCATCTACCCAAATTCAAGCACTAGAGCAGCAGTTAGCAATACGCAGACGGCAACTCGATGAGCAAATTGCCAAGTTAGGGCGTTTAGAGCAGTTGGCGCATCAACTAGAAACGCTACAAATTCAGTATGAACAACAGCAGCAGCAACTCCAATCTTGCAAGCATGAATGTCGTGTTTATCAGGAATTAGCGCAAGCTTTTGGTAAAAATGGTATCCAAACACTGATGATTGAAAATGTGTTACCGCAACTGGAAGCTGAGACAAATAAACTACTTTCGCGGCTGAGTGGTAATCAGTTTCATGTACAATTTATTACTCAAAAAGCTGGACGCAGTGCTAAATCAACCAAGAAAAATGCCAAGCTGATAGACACCCTAGATATTTTAATCGCCGATTCTAGAGGAACACGAGCTTATGAAACTTACTCTGGTGGAGAAGCTTTTAGAATTAACTTTGCCATCCGTTTAGCTTTGGCGAAATTATTAGCGCAACGGGCGGGGGCGGCTTTGCAATTGTTGATTGTGGATGAAGGTTTTGGTACACAGGACGCTGAAGGATGCGATCGCTTGATTGCAGCGATTAATGCGATCGCTTCCGATTTTGCCTGCATCCTCACCGTTACCCACATGCCCCACCTCAAAGAAGCTTTCCAAGCTAGGATTGAGGTGAATAAAACTCAAGAAGGTTCGCAGTTGAGTTTGTCAATTTAACAATTCACTCTAAAGTATTAATTCAAGAATCTTCATCGCCCTATCAGGCAATACAGTTCAGTTAAGGATTTTTAGTACTGATTTTAGACCTGTAGAGACGCGAAATTGTACTTCGTTCCGCTACGCTAACGCGTCTCTACCAAGGTTTTTGGGCTTAACTGAACGGTATTGGACGCCTGATGTTTTTCTTTTCAGAGCGATGTCTACGACGGGCTACGCCTACGCACTTCATCCCAATAGGTAATTAATCACCCAGGAATCTCCATCTAGATCGGATTAAATTGCACAATGATATCGTTGAAATCCCCATCGCCACCAGCAAGTAAATCTTCAAAACCAAAGATATTATCACCCAGCAAGCGAATGTGATCGTGTTTGTTGGAGTTAGCTCCTACAAAGGGGAAATAAACTGCCGGAGCATTGGAATTATTATCTAAAATAGCATCAGGTTTCCCATTAACAATCAGAAATGGTGCAAAAATGTTTGGCGATTAAGTATTAACTAAAGCTTGAGAATCACTACTATCTAATCCCTGATATTTCGACATATAAGGAATCGTTTTGAAGTCCGTCACATTTGATAATTCATCTAAGTCAAACTGTTGATAGTTTAATTCTAGATAGGAGCGAACAAAAAATTTACGGCGAGATAAATCGCTTAAAGCTGTCCATACGGTAAATTCTGAGTCTCCCTTACCTTCTGGTGATGGGTTGTTTGGATCTTGTGGATCGACAGTGATGTTTAGAGGGCGATCAAAGTTGTTCATAATGTGGGAGAGCATATAAACTGCTTCGTCTGGTGTTTTTGCTTTTAGGGCAAATTGTGAATAGTAGACAGACTTAATAAAGCGGCCAACGCTCGTATTAGGACTAGGAATGACA
>NZ_JAIVFR010000806.1 GCF_020829685.1 Nostoc sp. CHAB 5715
AGTAATAGTCTTGCTCCCTCAAGGGTAGCTCTCTCTAACAGGGCATGAGCATCTTTGGCACTAAGTAAACCTGCCTCATCTACAATCCAAATCTGATTTGATTCAATTAGGGGTACTGGCTCAGACACCAATAAACTGGCTACAGTCTCGCCTTGTATACCTAGTTCCTCACTTAACACTTTAGCTGCCATTGATGAAGGAGCAAAAGCTTTGACTGTATAGCCCTGAGCGAGTGCGATCGCGTTTAATTCCTTGAGGGCGAAAGTCTTACCAGCACCAGCTACACCTTGCCACGCTACAAACTGGTCTGTTGTAGTTGCAGCCATATTTACTGCAAGTCGTTGCCCTTGATTGAGCAAGGTTTTCTCTAAAAGGCTTGAAGCTACTTGTGTTTGCAGTATCGGATTAACTGCCCCAATTCCTGACTGCATCAACTCAATCGTTGCTAGTTCTCTTTTTACTGCCGTCCACGTGGTGTATTGCCTTTCCATTCCCGGCAAAGCGATTAACTCTTGATGCTCCTTGATTAATGGCTCAAGTGCATTTACATCAGTGAAAAGTCTTTCAGAGAGAATGAATTTTTCTAAATCTTCAAGCTTAAAAGCAACATTCCTCTCGCTACAATGAGCGATCGCGTCTGCCAACGCATCTTCAACGTTGGGTTCCCCAAGAGAATCAGCAACTACTTGACTATTTGGCTCAGAAGGCTTGACGAAACTGATGCCCAGTACCGCAGCTTCTTCATGCCACAGCGATTTGAGTTCTGCCTCTGTTAACTTCTGCTTACGCTTACGAGTAGTATCCCAAACTTGGTTTCGCTCTGCCCATGAAGAAGATGCACCAGCAAGAGCTACGATCTGCTGCCGCCGTTTTGAGAACGCCTCTAAGTCTTGTTCCTTGAACCCTTTGATTTCAAATTGTCCATGTTTTCTGGATTCTACCTCATACCCTAGCTTCTGGACTTCTGCCGCTAGATAGCTTTGGTATGCCATCCCCAAAAACTTCTTGTTAGCGAATATTTCCGAATTGACCAAACTCATCCACTGACCATCATTGGTCTGTGTCGTATTCATGACTAAGCAGTGGGTGTGCAGATGTGGATCTAAATCCCGACTCTCGATGTGGTCAAACTGCGCGACGACCAAGTCACCCGTGTTTACCCTGCGACGACAATCTCCTTGTGTCACCCTCGTTATGGCATAACGCCTTTCCATCAGCCCGATCACTTCCTTTAATGCTTGATGGTGCGCGGCAATTAATCTTGAATCCCCACCGACCAAAGCCATTAGGCTCACACTCTTGGGTGCAGAAAATGTACAGTCTAACGCGGCTCTACGTTCTTTTTGTTTCAGCACCCTTGCATTAAGTTGCTCACGACCATCAGGCGATCGCCCTTCGATTACATTGGTAAACTCAAGATCATTATCAATTGCTCCTGACAATCCAAGTTTTTCTGCACCTTCACCACTCCAGCGTGACTTGCCTTGGTGGTAGTAGTTTTTGACGAAGTACTTCACCGCCATCTCTGAGGAAACGTTGGCAGCTGTTAGCATTGCTCACCTCTGCTATCAGCAAAACATAACTTAACCCAACAATTATTGCTGCCAAAGTTTATTCCCGTCACCAAACAAAATTTTGTTCGATGCCGAGTGAAGAAATTTTGGTAAAACTTTGACGACAACAATTTTTTTATTTTCCAACTCTGATATTTTTTACTATAGCAAACTACGCTCAAAAAGTTTCCGCCAAATTTGGCGTATTGTGCGTCGGAAATGAAAATTAAAGTTAGATTAAAATGCTTGAGTTTGCCGTGGGGTTGACATAAGAGTGACATACACTAAACATGAATTCGACTTGCAGGAAGTTCTAGGAACTGCCAGGAAGTGCCTTGAAAATGACATAAAAAGTTAATTTATCTGCATTATTTTTACTTGTTTTATCTTACAATTGGCTGAAGAATAACATCAGTTCATTAAGGCTGTACTGGGATGTTTTACTACAAATAAATTACAGAAAATAATTTCTAAATAGGAGGTGGTAAGTGTGAGTTTGTTAAGGGTAGTGATAGACCTTGGTAGTTCATCTTCGAGGGGATTTTACACATTAGAACCATTCCATCCAATGTTGATGTTGATGGAGCCGGAGGTAGCGACAGTGCCATTAGGAAGCTTAGAAGCTTATGAACGGAACAAGATGGGAGAGTCGAATCCTGAAGATAGTGCTTGGATTGAATATGAACAGAAGTGTTTTGCAGTAGGGTTCTTAGCCAAAAAGCGCTTCAATGCTGACAAGCAATTGCAAAAGCGGAAATTTGAGTTAGCTTTGGCTAAAGCGTTGGCGATTGTGGGAGCGATCGCAGACAAACACAATTTAGAAAATGGGTCATCGGTTCATTTAGGGATTTTGCTGCCTTGGGGAGAATTTGAGGATCGGGAGTTATTTCAGAATTTGGTGAAGACAGCCCTTTCTAACTACAAATTCAAAGGATCTTCAAAAGCATTTTCACTAGAATTATTTATTTGTCTTCCTGAAGGAGGGGGAATCTTGAGTAGGGGGCGAGATGCTAGCTCTAATATCAAAGAACAAGCGATCGCGGTAGTAATGTTGGGTTATAGAGATATAAGCATTCTGTTAATCGAGCGTGGAGAAATGCGTAAAGGCAAGACAGAGCCTTTAGGTTTCTCAAAAATGGTTGAATCAGTGATGAATCAGACATCGGGGTTGAACGTAGATCGTTTGATATGGGCGATTTGTAAGACAAAGAAAAACTCTTCTTATAAAGCGTTGAGTGAATTAGCTTCTAGTGTAGAACCAGCCTATAGAGAGCATGAAATTTCCCGAATGCGTAATGCCGTTGCTAATAGTAGACAAGAATATTGGATGATGCTATCTAACTGGTTAAAGTTGCAAATTCCTCGCAATGTTGATGAAGTGATTATCGGTGGAGGGACTGCACATTATTTCCAGTCCCAGTTAAACAACTTGTTTTCATTTTCTAATGTGAACTGGTGTGAAAATTTGGAGGCACAAATCGTCAATAGTTTTCCTCAAGTCTCTTCTAAGTCTCTTAACTATCGATTGACAGACGCTTATGGATTATTTTTCTTTCTCTGTAGTCAGAGGATGAGTCTAAACAAAGAGGTTGTTGGGGCAGGTGGGGCGAATGAGTGAAAGAAACGAAAGAGTTGATTATCGGTGTCGAATTTCCATGAACAAAGAGCCGTCTAGTATTGCTCTAATAAACTACATAAAGCAGGGTGATGGGATTGCTGAGAGGGATAAGGTATTACCTGCCTTGTTTGGATATTGGTTGCCTTTTGCTTTAAAGGCAGATGGGAGCTATTCTGAAGCCGAATTAAGACAACATGCTAGAAGTGCAATTTACAGATTGAAACTGCACATTCTGCTTCCAATACTTTTCGGTTAAGCTCAAAAACATGTAGATTGGGAGTTGTACCTAAAAACCCACAGCCCAATGCAACTCAAAGAATTTTCGTTGGTCTCAATATTAATAGAATCAGGCGAAGTACTCAAA
>NZ_JAIVFR010000807.1 GCF_020829685.1 Nostoc sp. CHAB 5715
AACAGCAGGAGTATCGCTATTTTGGTATGCACCAAGTCCGACTTTGGCATTAGTGTAGACGAGGAAATTGTTAGCAACTTCCGATTCAACACCAGCACCTACCACTACTGAATCTTTATTACCTATGGGAGTTGGTGAGCCATCTTTCTCTACAAAAGAATAACCACCAGTTAAATAGGCATTAGTTTTATTAGCGATAGGCACATCCACAGAAACTTCTGGGATTATGGCACTTGTCTTATCACTCCAAAGGACATTACCGCGTGCAGAAAATGGCGTAGTTCCTAATTTCACGCGACCTGTGACATTACCACCAAATGTGGCATTATCGTTGATACCTTGTCCACCGCTAGTAACACCAGCTGCAACACCAGCACCAACATAGCTAGCATCAGTACCCTTTTTGGTTTCAGCAGAAGCTTGACCAGCTGATAGAACAAGAGGAGCGATTATTAAGGAAGACAATGCAGAAATTGTCATGAAAGACTTGAGTAAGCGTTTCATAATTTTTACCAAATTTTGTATTTTTTACTTGTATATTTCAAGTCGATAATTGTGTGAGAATGTTCCAAATGTTTCCCATACTTTATTAAATTAATGTTTTTATTGATGCATGACGTTTACAGTTTCACTATCCCGGAAAATCATAAATAAGCTGTTATAATTACATTCAATGTCTTTTCATCTGTGTTCTTTGTTCCAAAAATAGACGCTTTTAAAACTGGCACAATATTTGGAACTAAAACTAAGTCTGAAGATGGTAAAGAAAATACCCGCTTAACAATTTTTTGCCGAGCTTTTCACAGATGATGAAAATTAGGCTGTAGCATCCGTTGCAACAAGCTATAGAGGGAATCTATAAAGTTAATTTTGAGCAATTCTTGTGGAGATTGAATAATGCTAACCGCTACAAAAACGTTGTCTGGTTTGATGGGTTTATGTGTCGGTGATGCGTTGGGTGTGCCGGTGGAGTTTACTAGCCGCGCTGAACGAGTAAAATCTCCAGTGACAACGATGCAGGGTTATGGCACATGGAATCAACCACCAGGAACTTGGTCAGATGATAGTTCCTTAACCTTTTGCTTGGCAGAATGCCTTTGTAGGGGGTATTCGTTGGATGCTATAGCCAATTCCTTCTGGCGCTGGTACAAAGAGGCTTACTGGACTCCCCGTGGCGATGTCTTTGATATTGGTCAAACTACCCACACAGCAATTATGCGCCTGAAACAGGGAGTTGTTCCCCATCAGGCGGGTGGTAAGGTTGAAAATAGTAATGGCAACGGTTCGTTGATGAGAATCTTGCCGATGGCTTATTGTCACAGAAACTTCACTTTAAGCGAATTGCTGGCGCGGGTACATGATGTTTCGGCGATTACTCATGCTCATGCGCGATCGCAAATGGCCTGTGGCATTTATATTAGTATTGCAGTGGCGCTCTTGGAAGGGGCTGACCCGCAAACAGCTTATTTACAAGGATTGCAAGATATCCAAACAATTTATTCTGTCCGAGAATTTTTATTAGAGAAGCCGCATTTTGGCAGAATTTTCAGTGGTGAGATTGCCAAGATACCAGTAGAAGAGATTAATTCTGGTGGCTATGTGATTGATACCTTAGAATCATCCCTGTGGTGTTTGTTGAATAGTTCGTCTTATTCTGAGGCGGTGTTGAAAGCTGTTAACTTAGGTGGAGATACCGATACTACCGCCGCCGTCACTGGTGGGTTAGCAGGAATTTATTACGGCGTGGAAAATATTCCCAAACAATGGATGAATCAAATTGCTCGTAGACAAGACATTGTTTACTTGGCAGAGCGTTTTGCAAGGGCTGTCTACAGTTAGTAGTCTGTCAAGTGAAGTTTGAAAGGTAAAGGAACGAACTGCAAAGGACGCAAAGGAAGAAGGAAAAAAGAGAAATAAAAAGTTGATTTAACAAGCAAAGTTGGCTTGAGAGACTACTAGTTTGTAATTTTAAATTATACAAAGAGTGAGGAGTTATGAAAATCCTAACTCCTCAATCTTTACTTTTAACTTGCTGAGAAATCCACTGTAAGTAGGCTTGAGAACCAGCAACAATTGGTAAAGCAATAATTTCTGGCACTTCATAGGAGTGCAGGTTCTTAATTTTGGCCTCCATTGCAGGATATTGCCCCAAATCAGTTTTAATCAGTAATTGCCATTCTTGCTCTTTATGCAGTTCCCCTTGCCAGGTGTAAATTGAGTAGATTGGTAACAGACTCACACAAGCAGTAGGTTTAGCTTCTACAAGGGCATTTGCAATTGCTTCTGCCTCCTGTATGTTGCCAGCTACCAATACCACACCATAGCCAGCAGGTGTCTCCATAACCTCTAAACCGTTGCAGACAAAGAATAGACCTGACCATCAATCAGCAGTCGTGTAATACCCTTAGCTTGCAAATGAGTACGAGCCTTATGGAGCATTTTACTATCAGGAACTTTAATCACGCGATCGCGCTTGGTAGAAAAGCGTTTGGCGACGCGATGGTTATCAAACACCGGCAGAGTTCTTTGCTGGGTTTCCAGGCTGGGAATTTGCCCCAAGTCACCAAAATCTTTGAGAGGACGGGTAATTAATTCCGAAGAACGGTCAATCACCAAATAGCAAGTTTTCGGCAAATTGGCTATCGACAGAGGTAAAACTTGAACTGATGCTTCACCTGGTCTTCGTTTTGTGACTAACGGCCTTTGGTCATCCAGGTCATCGTCATCAAAATCTTCTTCCTCAAAGTCATCATCATCTAAATCATCATCTTCTAAATCGTGCAAATCCTCCGATTCGTCTAGCAAATCTTCGCCCAGCATCTGCGCGATGACGGCGGCTCCTGGATGTTCATTCTTTAGCGGTGGGATAGGAATGCTGACTATTTCCGGCGGCTTTGGCTCTGGAGTTTCTAATTTCTCTGTAACTCGGAGCTTTGGTTTTTCCGTCGCCGAGGGGCGTCGCCGCACCCGTCTACTAGCAGCGATTGACTCCGCCGTTTCCTCTGAGTAAAGTTGCTCCTCTACATGAATTACCCGACGTGGTAGTGGCTCAACCTTTGGCACTTCCACAGGGTGGCTCTCGATGATGGGTGGAACTTCTATCTCCGGCTCTGGTTGAGTCAGCAGGGGTAACTGCTCGTAGCTTACCTGCGCCCTACCCTCAGGAGTTCTCGCAGCCCGCTTTAAGGAGACTAAGTATTCATACTCATCTTCTGGCAAAGTGCTTTTGAGCAGACGACTAATTGTCGAGTTACTCACACCATAGCGGTCTGCCAAAGTTGAGGTTGTTTCGGCAGTCTCTCGATATAACTTAAGAATTTCTTGTTTGTCAGAGTCTGTTAATTTTCTCACGGTAGATACCAAAAATCTTTACTAAGCTCGTTTTCGTCCACTGGTACGGCGCGTTCGTCTTAGTGATGCGTCATATTCTAAGACAGCGCCCATACCAAATAACACTCCACTAAACACCCAAAACACTTCTAATATCTCCCCACTTTGATAATTGGGGCCTTGGGCGTATTTAAACCACAT
>NZ_JAIVFR010000808.1 GCF_020829685.1 Nostoc sp. CHAB 5715
CCTGAGCCTGATCTGCCAAAAACTGTAAATTACTTTTCCTCTTTTGTTTTAGCTGGATTTCATATGCATTTACATCTTCAAGAAAGACCCTGCGATGTGTGCCTACTTTTTGAAAAGGTATTACCCCACTTTCAAGCAGTTTAACCAGGTGTGGTCTGGAGACATTTAACAGGGTTGCGGCTTCCTGTGTAGTTAATAGCGATTCAGAAGGAAGGAGAATTCCACGCCTTTTTCTATAGTGGGAGTGGAACACTGCAAGACCTGACCACCCTTGGGGGATCAAGCTCTGCAAGGGATATTAACGACTCAGGACAAATAGTTGGCTCTACACAATTTCAGCCAGGACAAAATCACCCTTTCCTATACAGTAGGAGTGGAGGATTACAGGACTTAGGCACACTTGGGGGTAAGGAAGGTATAGCTTTTGCTATCAATAACTTAGGACAGGTCGTTGGTAGCGCAGACACTGGAGCAACTTTTGAACCCGACGATCCAAAAGAATGCCCTTGTAATGTTAGCCACGCCTTCCTCTACAGTGGTGGAACACTGCAAGACTTAGGCACACTTGGGGGGCCAAACAGTGAGGCTACTGATATTAATGATTTTGGGCAAATAGTTGGTAATGCAGGCTCTCCCTTCTTCTATAGTGACGGTAAAATGAGTAATTTAAACGATCTCATTCCTGCTAATTCTGGTTGGCTTCTTGGAAGCGCAGATGGGATCAACAACTCTGGGCAAATTGTGGGTACTGGTACTATTCAAGACCCTGAACGTAATTATCCTGTTCATGCTTTTCTTTTGACACCTGTTTTGGAACCTACTTCTGTTCCCGAACCCTCAATCATATTGGGTTCATTGACGGCTAGTGCTTTTATAGTCTTAGGCAAAAAATCTAAGCAGCAAGACAAAGCTAAAGGCATAGTCTAGGCTCACAATTTCGACTATTTTATAACTGCCGTGTCAGCGAACTTGATACGGTAGTTTTTACATTAAGTTTTTCTGAGCGACCATCAACCTGTAAATTTCACCGTGCTTATTCTTCTGTGTGAATTGGGGTAAGACTTGTCTCGTTTTTTCAAAGTTAAATATTTTACCTCCTGATTAATTTGAGTCAAGAGAAACTTTTCAGAACACAACTCAAAAATCTCAATACTTTATGCCTAATTCTTGTCGCAGACGATACAGAATTGTATTTTGGTCAACTTGAGAGAGAATTTCTTGAATGACGCTGCTAGCGCCCAACTGTCCCCAAGTGCAGCCTTTTTCGAGATACACCTGAGCAGCTTTGCCAACGGAGTATGCACCATAACCGGCGATACCAGCTTGAGCGATCGCACTGCCAGCAAAGGCAGTAATATTGCTGGGATTGTCACCACTGGTTATTGCAGCCGTACTTTTACCCAAACCCAAAAGCAAACTGCTGCCTAATTCTCCCAGCAGCAAACCACCAGAACTAAATAGAATCGTTTTTAAAATTTTCCCGGCTTCGTAGCTAGTCATCGGCAAACCATACAATCTGGCTAGGGCGCGAATTAAAGCCAAATCGGCAACAGTTCCGCCAAGGATATCTAAGAAGGCGATGGGATTGAGCATTACTGCCAAAGCTTTGTATTTGGTAAATTGCCAAATGATATCTTCAGCTTCTTGTTCGCGTAAGTCGATGCTTTTTTGAGCGATCGCGGCTTCTGCATCCCGTGCTTGGATCAGTGCATTTAAAGCCAGAAGCGATCGCCCTTCTCGATTGAGAATGTTCAGAATTGTCTCTTTGAGTTCGTCTACTTGCGGTGGTGGCGTCTCCCATTCATAACTGACACGTCCATCAGGCCACTCAACCCGCACTTCCATTGGCGCTGGTTCCGCCGCCACCATGACAATTTCATCTGGTAGTAGAGGTTTCGCTTCAAAATGTCCTGCACCCAGTTGTTGCAAATTTTGGTAAATCGCTCCCTGGTCTGTATCTGGATAAAGGTCTATTTTGTTAAATACTAAAATCAGGGGTTTTTGTGCTTGACGTAATTCCAGCAGTGCTTGATACTCAGTGCGTGTGATATCACCAGACACGACAAACAAAATCAAATCAGCCTGTTGCACTACTTCTCGCGCCACGTCTGCCCGTGACTCACCCTCAATTTCATCTAATCCGGGGGTATCAATTAACTCTACTAGTACCTTACCACCGGGCTGCCAACGGACAGAACGGGGCCATTGAGTGACACCGTTCAAGGGCCCAGTTTGCAGAATCTTCTCTCCCAGTAAGGCATTCAAAACTGCCGATTTACCCCGACTCACCAAACCAAAGGCAGCAATTCTAATGACGTTAGAATCCAGCTTGTTGAGTGTGGAATTCAAAGCTTCCAATTCTGGTTTCAACAAACCTGCTAATTCCGGGTTGGATGACAACTGTCCTGACTTACGAAGATATCCATACCAAGACAGCGCTTGTCTGAGACTGGCGCGGGCACGATTTAAGTGAGTTTCTTGCAGATTTCGCACGAAGTTAGGTTGATTCAAGGTTCGACAAACAACAGGCTACATATCCATTTTGATCTAATTCCAAGGCTGTTAACCTGTTTTGTCTTTCTTAGGCAATTATTTTGATGATTTGCATACCTTTTAATGCAATGTCCATTTAGAACGTAGGATCGTGTTCATTATCCCAACACTTGCGATCGTGCCAGTTTCTCCCAGTCTGTTCACATTCAGATGCATTATCTATCCAAGGAATCGATGTAGAGTGGTGCAAGGTTCCAATGGAAGCGGATAAGCTAGCAGTGAATAAGGGCAATAATAGCGATAAAATTATCAATGTACAAGTCGGTAGAACGATTAAATGTCCACTGATCAGCACAATTTTAGTAGGTGTCCAAAAACTTATGGATATTTTATGATTTTTTTTGCGATTTTTTAAACTGGTTTTTCTGGTTTTTGAATTCGAGAAAAGCATAATGCAACCTTATTTATATCAGGTTATATAGCGTTTTCATTTGATTTTTCAAAGCCAAGCTGACTGAGAGGTAGCCGGATCAGGCTTTTGCTCTGAGGAAATTTGGCAAAAATCAATTTTTTTATGTAATAACATTATTGAAGCTATATTTTCTAATGTCAAACGTGTAAATAACTAATCGTTAGAAGTTTTAATCTTTGAGGGCTAAAAAATATTTTGAATGAAAAGATTTTGAAGTTTTAGAAATCGTCCCTGCGTAAATACCGACGGATTTAACTCATAGCCTTCCACCGCCGATGCTGGATTATTGTAGTGCGATCGCTTTCTGGGTAAACAGGAAATTTACTTAGGGACTTTCAACTAAAAAAATATCCTATCGCGGTGTAGGCAGGGGGGCAGGAAGCAGTTCTTGCTGGGGGAGAAAGAAAAATATTATCTGAGTAAATTGGATAATTTATTTGGTTCTTCAGTTCATTTTATGGAACAGAATAATAAATAAAACCTAAAGATAGGCTAGATTTATTGCTGTGACTGGGTTTTAAGTTTTTGAGCCTTTCTATAAAACTGCGATTTTAATGCTCTAC
>NZ_JAIVFR010000809.1 GCF_020829685.1 Nostoc sp. CHAB 5715
TGAAAAGTCAGGTTGAGCGACAGCATTTGCTTGTTGAGCGACAGCATTTGCTTGTTGAGCAACAGCATTTGCTTGTTGAGCAACAGCATTTGCTTGTTGAGCAACAGCATTTGCTTGTTGAGCGACAGCATTTGCTTGTTGAGCAACAGCATTTGCTTGTTGAGCGACAGCATTTGCTTGTTGAGCAACAGCATTTGCTTGTTGAGCAACAGCATTTGCTTGTTGAGCGACAGCATTTGCTTGTTGAGCAACAGCATTTGCTTGTTGAGCGATCGCATTTGCTTGTTGAGCGACAGCATTTGCTTGTTGAGCGACAGCATTTGCTTGTTGAGCGACAGCATTTGCTTGTTGAGCGACAGCATTTGCTTGTTGAGCGACAGCATTTGCTTCAATACGCTTGGGTTAAGAGAATAGTAGGTTGGGTTGAGCGTAAGCGTTACCCAACAAAGTCTCGATAATGTTGGGTTTCGTTCCTCAACCCAACCTACGCTAGCTGGAACTTTAGTTCCAGGCGGGTGAGGAAGCCAACATTTTCCAACCCTTTTTGCGCTAAGTAAACTCTATAGTCTCAACAAACTCTAAAATACTCTCCTTAATATCTTCAGCTTCTTCTTCAACGGAATCGGGAGTTTCGCCGTTAATAAAGCTGTGCTGACTACTAACTATATACAAAAATTCACCACTGATAAAGGTGAGCAGCCCCCGGTAAGCGTCTAATCTGATCGCAGTTCCGTTATTTTCTTGCTTAGAAATCGTCGAACCTTTGGGCATATCAATTAATACATAGTAAGCGCCTCGCAAGGTATTTTCCAGATATTCGGTATACTCCACAGAAGCATCTGGGACATTGGCAAAAATCGCCTGGGGTACATACTTGTCTACTAAAATTGTTTGTAAATATTCTTCTTGTCCAACAGACTCCAGTTCCTCTAACTGTTCGAGAGGGAAAGGATAATAATCGATTCTCAGCAGAGTACCGATGTCATCGGAAAAACCAACGACTCCTTCCTGACTTTGAATTCTACCGCCCTGCTGCGGATCAACGGGAATCGGCACGGTAAAATTACCTAAAGGAGATTGATATGTCTGTTCGCTAAAATCTTCGATGACTACTGTCTCGTCTTCATCGTCTGTATATTCTTCATCTTCTGCTTCTTTAAAGGCTGCAATTACCTCCTTGATGATTTCCTCTGCTTCTTCATCCTCAAGTTCTAAAGCTGCTTGTAGCTTTTTCAGGTAGGCTTGTTTCGGTTTGGGGATGGTTAGTTCATCGTCTAAAAGCACTATCACCCCAGCAGCAAAACCATCCAGCACTAATTCATCTGAGAGAGATACTTTGGCGGTATTAAACAGGGGCCCAATTCCCTCTTCTTCTGCAATGGAGATGAGTCTATCAACTATTTCTGTAATTTCATCTTCTGAGTATTCCTCGAAAACCTCGAATTCCCAGAGGATACCCGCTAAACTTTCTGCATCGACATCTTCAATCAATGAATCAGCGATCGCAGTGACAGTTGCGATCGCCGCCACCGCTTCCTCTGGACTTAGCGATTCCTCTGATGTCTTTGGTGAGTTAAAAACCTTATCATACTTGGTCATAAATGCTACCTGAATTAATTCCTTGATAGTAATAACAGATTGAAAGTGACAATGGTCAGTTTATCAATGGAGCGAATCTTCTAGAGAAAAAGTTGGCTAATACGTGGTTTACTCAATATTGCTCAGGTGTAGCTAATCTCCACCGCTAAGTGAACACGAGCTAGGCTTAATCTAAATATTGTAAATTTTTGTGATCAAGCAATTACCATTAATAACTGCTATATTCCTTTATTTTTATCCTCTAGCAGATGAATTATATCTATCGATAGAATTATAAACTAGCTAACGATAGATACTTACACCGTGCGGCGGATGTCACAATACCAAAGTTTGTAGCAACACACAATACTCGAAACATTGTACTGTTGTCTACAAGTATGAATTATATTAAATTTTGAGTTCTTTTATGGTACAAACCCCTCCATCTCAGTTTTCACCAGATCAATATAAGGTTGATTCTGCACAAGAAAAAGTAGACGCTATTATAGAAACACCACCATCAGAAACTGAGATTGCTTTAGAGTTTCTTTATACTAGAGATATTGAATTTCGTCAGGAAACCATTTACTTTCTTGTGGTCGATCGCTTTTATGATGGCGATCCAGATAACAGCGAAGGTGCAAACTCAGAACTGTACGATCCAACTAGACAAGATTGGGGTAAGTACTGGGGTGGCGACTTGCAAGGTGTCATTGATAAATTAGATTATCTCAAAAACATGGGGGTTACCGCTCTTTGGCTAACTCCACTGTTTGAGCAGGTTGAAGAGTTATTTGTTGGAAATGCCGCGCTACATGGCTATTGGACAAAAGACTTTAAGCGGATTAATCCTCGCTACATTGCTGATGGAGAGAACCCTTCTTTAAACGCTACGCAAGAAGAAAAAAATACGACTTTTGATCGGTTAATTACAGAACTGCACAAGCGGAATATGAAGCTGGTGCTAGATATTGTCTGCAACCATAGCACACCTGATACTAGCGGTAGTAAAGGTGAATTGTATGATGATGGTGTCAAAATTGCTGACTTCAATGATGATGTCAATCATTGGTATCACCACTATGGCGAAGTGGAAAACTGGGAAGACGATTGGCAAGTACAGAACTGTGAACTATCTGGTCTAGCAACCTTCAATGAAAACAATACTGAATATCGTGAGTATATTAAGTCAGCCATTAAACAATGGCTAGACCGGGGTGTGGATGCACTACGGGTGGATACTGTCAAGCACATGCCTATCTGGTTTTGGCAAGAATTCACTGGCGATATGAGCAATCACAAACCAGATATATTTATTTTTGGTGAATGGATTTACAGTAATCCTACTGACGATCGCTCGGTGGAATTTGTTAACCACTCAGGCATGACACTGCTAGACTTTGGGTTGTGCGTGGCAATTCGAGCCGCACTGGCGCAAGGTTCAGAAAATGGATTCCAAACAATCCAATACATTTTTGACCAAGATCATCGCTACAACGGGGCAACAGAGCTAGTTACCTTCATCGATAATCATGATATGTCCCGCTTCCAATCGCTGAACCCCGATCCAGCGATGTTGAAAGTTGCGATCGCCTTAATTATGACCTGTCGCGGTATTCCCTGCATCTATTACGGTACAGAACAATATCTGCATGACGACACCGATGGCGGTAACGATCCGTATAACCGCCCGATGATGGAAAACTGGGATACTGATAGTGAAATTTATCGTTGCATCAGGCTGCTGTCTGGTTTACGGCGACTGAATCCAGCCGTGTCAATGGGTAGCCACTGGCAAAAATACTTAACACCAGATATTTACTGTTATGTGCGCCGTTATCGTGACTCTGTGTCTTTTGTAGCTTTAAACCGAGGAGGAGAAGTTACTTTACCAGAAGTAGAAACAGAATTACCCGATGGAGAACATACTTGCGTGGTGACTCGCAATA
>NZ_JAIVFR010000080.1 GCF_020829685.1 Nostoc sp. CHAB 5715
GGCTACAAATTCGAGTCTCACAACAATATCTTTCTTTAATTTGGTAGTGACACCAACATGATGCTTGCTCATAGTTCACGAGGAAATAATTAATACCCCAATGATAAGTCTATCAGACAGTACGGGTGTACTGTTTATGCACAATCTTAAAGCATGAAATTGCATTTGTGTAGGAATAATTGGAACATCTGCAAAACATTTTGATTTTCTGTAACTTAGTGCGATCGCTCCTTTCGAGGATTTAGAACATCTTTGGTGTATGCAACAATCAATAATTGTTTGCATACACATAAATTAGTATGTATTGCAAGATGACCTTGCAAATGCCAATACTGTATTGGCATTTTTGTGGCTAGATTTTTGGCTAATTTTGTGGTCAAAGTTCATAATTTTCACGAACAATTGTTCCTAAATGTTGGTGAAAAGTTACGATCGCAAGTGCTGGTATATAGATAGAAGCAATTCCCGCAGCGCGATCGCTCCCCCTGTATTGCGAAATGTTAACGCCAATTGGCGTTTGTGAGTACCTAGAAAATAATACTCAACACGATACTAAAGATTTACCTTTATACGGTGAATTGGTGAATTGGTCAAAGTCCACTGCCCCCATTGCGATCGCGCCCCTTCTCAACCCGCAGCGCGATCGCTCTTAATAAAGAAGCCAAAATCCCCGAAAACATTCGGACAACAAGGTGCTGTGCAAGTTTTGCGGCTTCAGAGTCTGGCAATTGGTCAATAATCTGTATCACGTCTTCGGCTGACCGCGCTGCACTCACTGGCCCTCCTGTTGCCCAAACAAGTATTGAAGAATGCGTTGATTTTCGGTCTGGATTCCCCTAACGACAGCCCGATCCGCTTCTGCGTTTTCAACAAACCGTGTCATCAGTGTTGTTAATTGGTCAAGCCGTTCTTCAGCGTTTAGTTGAGCAACTGCCAGACGGTCAACGTTACTCGTTGCCTGATCCATCCGCTCTACTAGGCGATTAATGGATTCACTGTTTCTTTCAGCCATCCTTGCCGTTGAAATTAGTAACTCTTTGATGGTTTCCATTTCATCCTCCATCCGGTTTAGGCGCTCTGCGGTCATGCTGCCCCCTTGCTTTTCTTAGATAAAGGGGTAGATGGTTTTTGCTTGTCTCTCTCGTTGACAGCTTCAGTAATTAATTTCGCAACAACATAACTGATAGACCTTTCCTCTTCCTGTGACCACTCTTCCAACTTCCGTTTTACGTCGGGTGAAACGTAAGTGGTTACGCTTTCCATGCCCATATCGTTTATTTCTACTATCTGTTGATTCATTTTACCTCCAGTACATTACGGCTAGCTTTTATGCTGTGCTGTACAGTGCAGCGCAATAATGTGTTATTCTATCATCAACACCCCAAAAACGCGCAAACCTTTATCACACGGGACTTACGGCCAAGTCACCGCGTCAGATTTTTATGTCCTCTCATGCTGCCCCTTCGCTTTTTTTGAGTGAGGGGGATTTGTCGAGCTGCTGGCGTTCCCTAGCAGCTTGACTTAGTAGGTAAGCTGCAAGGTTTGCCAGGGGTCTTTCTTCTCGTTCAGCCCACTCAGAGAGGTACTGAAAAACATCCTCCGACACGGTGATTGTAATTCTGGGTCGTGCCATTTCAGAACTATTTGCTGTGTATAGCATTAATCTTACTCTCCTAGCGTATTGAAGGTTTGCGTAGTGCTGTTAGCACTATCAGAGTAACAAGTTGTGTTTGCACTAATAGCATCAACAGTGCTATTGTATCACCATAACTCAAAAAACGCCCAAACCTTTACTACACGGGACTTATACCAAGTCACCGTGTCAGATTTTCATACCCACTCATCACTAAAACAACTTTATGGAAGCCACAGACACCGCAAAGAATAACGGTATTAGCCAACAAAGCAACAGCAACGGAGCCAACAAACAACCCCAAGACAAGGCAAAGAAAGCCCGTAAACTCGTGGGCATCCCTACGGGCGCAGTGCTTTCATCCATGACCAACGTGTTTTACACCGCTCACGTTGCCAAAGACCCTGTTAACTGGGATGCCATTGAAAACTATCAGCCGTTCTCACCCGCCGCCGATGGTTCCCGATTAATGATCAAAGTTTCAAAAACCAAAGCCGTTGACCTACGCACCCGCAAGAGTTCACCTGTCGGGTATGGCCAAGCGTACCCAGTCGATTTGTCAACCACTCCCAGCAAGCCAGATTTTTAGAACTGCCCCAAAATGCAAAGCGATCGCCCAACTGCCAGGGAGTGCGATCGCCCTTGGTAGTCTCCGCATTTGAAAACCACAAAGAAAATTATGAACCATCCAGAATATCCAAGCAATGAAATCCACAAAGCTGGATTCCCAGAGGGACAGCTATTGGGGAATGGGGCCAGCACTGAAGAGTGTGCTGAAATTTCTGCTGCATACCTTCAGGGCAAGCCACTGCCCACAAGCGAGAACGAGACGATAAACCGAATATCGGAACGGCTTACCCAAACTAGCGGCTATGGCTTGTACAGTGAGGGACAACCCGATGCAAAGTAGCAGTTTACCGCCTGAATGGTACGAAGCCGCTGCTGAGTTAGCAGCCCAAGAACTTGATTTTGATTTGCACTTAGCTGCGTGTGAATCGGAAATCAAGTATGGAATCAGCGCCAGCTTGGAACCAATGCCTCAACCAGATCCACAGCCGCTTAATAACTCGGTTTATAACTTCAACGCGATTCTAGACGCAGATTAACCATCAAGCCCCCTTTTACCGGGGGCCTCAAGTTTTATGAAAAGTGAAAACAATTTAACTTGGCTGCTGATTGCAGTATCAGCAGTAGGTTTCACATTTTGGTATCAAGAGCAGTCAAGCGACCATCAAACCAGTATTCAGCAGTTGCAGAAAGATTTGAGTAACTGCCAGTCAGATTTCAAATCATTCAAAGATGGAGTGACCTATGGCAGAGGTAGATAATCAGCAGAAAATCACAGTTGAAATTCCAAGCGTTCGCGGCAATTTCGCCCCACTCTCCACTACACCCCAACAAACCAGCAGATTAGACCTTTTTCGACGTGGTTGGGTGGACGCGATCGCACTACCGGACAATTTACCGGACTTGGCTTTTCACCTTGCGGCACACATAACGATTCCCGCGCTGTTTAGCAGCTGCTGGGTAAGTCTGCCAATGCCATCATTTCTCCGGCTCTTAGTGTTGGGAGTGCTAGCCGTGGCTGGTGCAGTTCTCTGTTATTTACGGGATCTGCTGCCAGAGGTGGATAAAGTACTGCTATTCCGTGTGGGGTTAGTGGCGTTGGGGGTGTTGCTCGGACTATGACCGAATTGCACCCGTCACAGCTGCATCAACACCTACAAATGTACGCCCGTGCCAAGTGGTCATCCTGGGGAAGTTTAGCCATTTGCCTTGGGTTGCTGTCTTTAGGGGTTTCCTCAGACAAGAGCGTCAAACAGTTTAAGACGTGGTTACTTGGGGCATCAGTCGCCACACTGGAGGTAGGACGACGGCAACGCCACACAGCAAAATTACTGCAAGAATCGCTCTTAGATATCGACCGGGTATCCCGCCTAAACTTTCAATCCTGGATGAATAAGCAAACCCAACCCACGGCACAGTTAGCTGTCACAGTCAACCCAATCAATCCCAATTGGCAGCCGGAAAACCTAATTACAGACCCGGTAGAGTACCTCAACCGAGTTCAGAAACACGTTGCGCTGGTTGGCGGGACTGGGGACGGGAAATCAACCCAAGCTCAGTACTTCTCAACCCGCATTGGCGGTCAGGTCGTCGTTTATGACGTTGACTCAGCCAAGGGTGATTGGGCATGGGTGGAACCTGACAACCTCATCGGTGATGGGGGATTGCCGGAAGTAAACAAGGCTATGGGTCTTGCGCTCGACCACCTTGAAAAGATGCGAGTGTACCGAAAGACAGTATCTAAGGACGTTCCCCAAGAGTTTGCACGGTTCTACATCGCTGAAGAGTTCCCGGTGCTTGCTGACTGCGACAATGCCCCCGAATGGATCAGGCAACACGCTAAGGTAGGACGCAAGCGCAAGCAATTCATCATGGTTCTAGCGCAGAATGACACCGCGTCTAACTTTGCACTTGAAGGTGACGCTGATATCCTAGACACTTGCTTTGTGCGTATCCGGCTAGGGAAAAAAGCACAGGACTACGCTCGAACTGCTCTCAAGTCTCCCCAATTAGAGCAATGGCTAAAAACTGGGGGGAAGAAACGGTTTATGGTCGATGATTGCCCCTGTGAATTGGACTTAAGCACTTGGGGCATGGGTGCGATGCAAGAGCCACCTAGTCCCAATGACAGCACCAACGACACCCCAACCACGTCACAGCAACCCCTCAATGAATACGAGCAAGCTATCCTCACCTGGGGTCAATCCCACGCGGGGGAACTACTCAAAGCCAGGACGCTGCAACAGTCCACCCGTCTATTCGCCGACATGAGTGCTGAGGATATCCGCATTATGTTTCGAGCAATGGCTGATCGGGGTCTGGGAGAAGTGGACGGGGTGAGCGATCGCCTTGGTTGGAAGTGGTCTTCGTAAGTGTAGGCAACCGTCCACACTTCGTCTACAACGTGTCTACAGAAAAGCAAATCCATTGTATGTGTGAGGTTAGCGCAATTCTTTGCCGAGTATAGACCGAGTTTTTGCCGAGTATAGACCGAGTGTATATCCCCTATCCTCACGCTATATCCTGTCTACAATGTCTACAATGTCTACAACCAGTCAGGGAGGGGCGTAGACGCCGAAAAACCCACTGAGAGCGGGTTTTGGGCAACTGTAGACGCCACCAGTGAACCCACCAAAAACGCCCAAAAACCTGATTTTCAAGGCTTTTGGGCGTCTACAGTTGAGCTATAGCCTACTTCTCCAATTCCTTGATAAAAGCCTCTATTGCCTTCCCCGATGCCGATTGCTTGCCCATTTTCAGTTTGCCGAGAGTGCGATCGCGAATTTCTTGATAGTCTGGAATTACCTTTTTTTCTTCCCGCCTGAGAGATTGATTCTCTTCTCTCAGGCGCTCAATTCCCCCAGTCGCTCATCAACCTCTCGCTTCACAGAGTTGATGCCATCTGCTAGGTATGCGGTATTAGCCTTAATCAACTCATTCACCCGGTCAGAATTAGCGATCGCGCTCTCCACTTCTCGTCTAATCAACTCCTGTATGTCTACAGGTGTAGACGTTGTAGACAAAGCTGAAGGTGTGCCAATAATGCCCCTTAAGAGCCTAGCAGCAGTCTGGTTGAGTGATTCATCATCACTGGACTGCAACGCCTGCAACGCCTCTATTTCAGCGTCACTCAGCCGGAATGAAATTACTTTGCTACTCATGTAGACTACCTGTAAACGTATTTGTATACATAGTAAAGCATTGTCTACAAAAATGTCTACAAATGTTGACAGATTGTATACTTATGTATACAATTGTGTATACAAGCGGTAAACACCGCTAATTTAAAGGGCGATCGCCCGTACCGTCCAAAGTCAAGCGATCGCCCCAACACACCAAAATCTCAGAGGAGACTTCAATGATCATAAACAACTGTAGACAATGCCCTCACTTTAAGCCAAGTGCCAATATTCCCGCCGTTGGTCAGTGCCAGCATTTTGGAGGGGCAGTACGGGGATGCGACAAGGCTTGCCTTAGTTCCCAGGTAGCAAAAATATAGTTTGAACGTCCGCAAAGTCAGTTTGATCGCTAGGAACAATTGTTCCTAGCACCCAAATTGTTAACAATAGCTAACAAATAATGACAAACGAAACAGCACAACTACTCGCATCCCTCACCAAGCAGCAGCAGCTACTCAGCTTAATTCTGGACACCTTGAATAAACCCAAGCTGGGACTGCACAACGATGCAGGAAGTTGCAAAATTTATTGCAATCGGCAACACGGATCGCTTTGGTACACATTAAACAATGGGGAACCGAGTGCGATCGCTGCCACCGCCTTAACTGGATACCTGCTTTCCCTACGCTTTGAGAAGTGCGATCGCAGGGGGAAAGAGGTACATAAACTACTTACTACCATCCAGGCGGACAGGCTCTACATCCTGGAAAGTGGGCATGACACCCACTTTAGTAAAGGGCTAATGGCAGCCGTGGCGACCCTCACACCTCAACAGCTGCTACAGCCAGTGACCATCCAGCCGGCACCCGGTGACGATGAGAGCGTGTTATTTTGTCGCGTTTGGTTGGGAAACGAACAAATCAAAGCCAGCTACGACGATACAACCGACTGGAAGGCCACCGCTCATCATGCGATCGCAGTAGTGAAAGCCGCCATCGAGATGCCATTTTAAAAAACGTTAGATACCCCGTCGCGGTGACGGGGTTTAATAAAACCTGGGTGTTCTCGGAAACAGCGATTATCGATACCTGAGTATGAGTACAAATGAACTATCTTAGCGAACTATCTATCAAGGTTTTACACGCCTCCCTTAATGCCAGAATTGGAGATAGCTTTCACACTCTCGACACTGATCCAGACGTGCTATCACAACTCTTAGCAGACAAGCGATCGCTTAATACAAGGATTGCATACGAAAAAGATGTCAATGATTTTTTTAAGTCAATGACGGGTTTGTTGGCTACGCCCGATTCTATTTTGGAGTTTTTACACCTGCAACAGCCGCAAGCTGTGGCGGTGGTTCTCAAGTATAAAGCCAAGCTGATGACTGGAGAGGGAAGGGCTGCACCTCTCAAGGAAGCGACGGTTAACCGTCGGATTGCTGCTATCAAGTCCTTGGTAGCTATGGGGCGTAAGTTGGGTGTGTGCCATTACAGCCTAGACGATATTGGCTCTGAGAAAGTCATCCACTACCGCGATACCTCTGGCATTGACCCAACAACATTTCAACTGATTCTCAACCAGTGCGATCGCTCCACAAAAAAAGGTAAACGCGATTACGCCCTGCTCCGGCTGCTTTGGAGTAATGCTTTGCGGCGTAACGAAATTAGCTTGCTTAATATTAGTGATTTCGATCCTGAAACTAAAACACTGCGAATCTTGGGTAAGGGGAGAGGAACCCAATCCGAGTCAGTTGACCTGGGAATCAGTACAGTACAAGCAATTAATGAGTGGTTGGCGACTAGAACCAGCGTAAAGGACGATTCCCCTTTGTTCGTGTCGTTGGATTTTGCGACCGGAGGACACAGATTAACGGGGGATGGACTTCGTAAAATGCTAATAGTACGGTGCAACAAAGCAGGTGTCAAAAAGCAGATGTCGCCTCATAGAATCAGGCACTCGGCTATCACAGCGGCCCTGGATGCCTCTCACGGGGACGTGCGAAGAGTGCAGAAGCTTAGTAGACACCGCAAGCTCGACACCCTGATGATTTACGACGATGCTAGACACAAAGATCAGCGCGACATCACACAGCTGCTTGATGAGATGTTTTAGTATCAAAAAACTCAAAAAACTTGGTCTTTCAGCACTGCTATTAGTGGCACTTTTTTACTGCACGGCTGTCTTCATTTTGTCCCCTCTTTTTTGACATCAAAAATTTCGCGCAATTATTGGCAATGCTTCTAATTGCCAACCCGCCGCGCCACCAAAAGAAAAAAAGGTATCTCCCTTGCTGTGAATAGTTCGTTTGTCAGTTCTCGCGCTCAAAATTTTTCAGAAAATTTTTCAACTGGGCAGATACTTTGATCTGCCTTTTCAAGGCAACCATGAAGGCGCTCCGCATCCCATGTTTGTAGCTATTACGAGCGCTAATCGCTTTCCCCTCTAGCGTCACCGGTCCCGCGCTGTGCTGCCACGGTCGCCACTGCTGTATCAACTGCCTCTGCCTCTCCCTTGCTTGTAAAGTCCACCGGGGCATGGTTATTTGCCTCTAGTCGCTGTTTTAGTTCTTGTTGTTCTACCTGTAGCTGGTTGAGTTGTTGATTGACGTAGTTTTTTATAAACTGCGTGGGCTTTTTGGGGTTTTTGATTTCATGTAGCAGCGCTATGCACTTCCGCATTTCGGCTTGGCATTTTAGGCTGAGGCTTGCAAATTCTAAGGGCATCTGGGGGAAAACTCGCAGCACTTCTGGGGCCTCATATCCGCCGATCGCTTTATTCATGAAGTTGGCTGCCAGGGTGTTGAGCATGGCGATTTGAGAATGCAAGATGACTTCGATTTCCGTCCAGTCACCATCTTTTGTATTTTTGACGCGCTCGTACACTCCATTAAGAATAGCGGTCAAGTTTTCCGATTCGGGCGGAAGCTTGCCAGCACGAGCCATTACCTGTGCTTGAGAGAAGCCAGGGAGGGAAAAACACTTCAAGTGAG
This sequence comes from Nostoc sp. CHAB 5715, assembly GCF_020829685.1. Taxonomy (GTDB): domain Bacteria; phylum Cyanobacteriota; class Cyanobacteriia; order Cyanobacteriales; family Nostocaceae; genus Nostoc. The sequence continues at coordinate 8,312 of NZ_JAIVFR010000080.1, forward strand.
ATTTGTTGGCGATCGCTTGGTTATTTTTTTTATTCATGGTAACGCCTGGGGGAATGGGGGGGGAATAGTGGGGGAATCCGCGATCGCTACACCTACAATATCCATACTTAACAGATTGCTCTTAACCAAAGATCATTGGATATGGTTTCAGTCCGTGATTTTCCAAAAGCCCGGTATCTAATCACGGACTGAATAAAGTACCCAGAATCAAATTTTACGCTCTCAACTGTTCCAACATTCCATTCCATCTCGCCGCGATTGAAAAACTCAACCTTCTGCCCAACTTTCAGGGCGCGAGCTTCTGCTTCAGGTGGAAAAGTAGACGATTCTGAATTAGTAGGACAAAAAGTAGACGGGGGGTCTAAATAAATGTCTACTTTTTCAGATTGCCCCAGGTCTGTAGTTTCAGCCTCCTGAAGCTCAACTGGAATAGTAGACTCAGTAGACAAAAATAGGCCAAAAATAGACGGGGGGTCTATTTTTTCAACGCTGTCTGTACATGGGTTACAGACCTTTTGGCAGAGAGTAGGCAGTGGATCTATATAAATGTCTACAATCTGTGATTGTCCGCTTTCTGTAGTTGCAGCCTCCTGATGGGTAGGTTGATGGTCTACAATCTGTGATTGTCCGTTTTCTGTTTTTGTAGGTTCTTGATGGGTAGGTTTGAAGTCTACTATGTCTACTTTTTTTTGTAACCCTTCAATCATAAGGTTTTCAGGAGTAGGCGGCGGGTCTATTTTTGGCCTATTTTTGTCTATTAAGTCTACTATTCCAGTTGAGTAGCTAAACTCTACCTTTATCCCCGTGCCGCGTGTTTGCCCAAAACCCAGTGCCTCAGATTCCCGCATCCACGATCGCACCACATCAGCAGTAGGCCGAGATTTAGTGTTATACGACCGTTGGATGTCGCTAGCTTTGAGCCAGCCATTACCAGTGTTTGCCTCACGGCGCTTGGATAGTTCAATCATCTTGGCGATGTGTGGGGCAATTCCTTCATCGAACGTGGAATAGAGCAGCTTTGTTTGCCCAATGAAGAAATTCATTAGTGCGATCGCTTCCTTCATCCGCTCTACTGGAATTTCAGTAGACATAGTAGACTTGCCATTAGCAAGCTCGTGTAAAACGTGCAGGTTTAGCGCTAAACGCCCTGTGTACCCCTCCGCTTTTGAGTAAGTCGCCCTCATGCCTGGGTGGGGGTGCGACTCGCGCATTTGTTCAAGCTTGTTGTAGTATGGCTGGTAGGCTTTAAATGCTTCCCTTGTCAGGGTGTATTGCCGTGCTGAGGTATTGTGAAGCTTGCTGTAAATTCCTGCTAGCAGGTCTACTATGTCTACTCCCGATCCATCGTCGTCACCGAGAACCGAGGCGGCTAACGGCTGCTGGACATACAGGAATCTTGCCCACTGACCATCTGGATCGTCGCAGTTTCGCATGATGGAACGGATCACATCTGGCTGAATTGTCCCAAATATGCTCAGGTAAATCTTTTCGACATCGACCTTAACACCAGAGGAACGCAGCACAGTTTGACCCGTTCCGTCGTAATAACTTAGTAAGTCTTGCTTGTCAGAACCACGACCGCCCCGGTATTTGTCGGCTGAGTTGAAAAAGCCTGCTAACTCATCCACCAGTGCATATAAAGACTTTCTGGGTGCGTTTTGGGCTTGCTGCTTGATACCTTCCCCGTTGGCATCCGTGAAATAGAAGATTGGGGCCTTTGCTGGTTCTATTGGTTTAGGATCTGTAAATTTTTCACCCTTGGGTGTATCGGCTTTCTGTTTCTCCCAATCTTCTAAATCAATTTGGTATTGTTCCAAATTTGACTGATAAGCCTCCCGTGCTTCTCTCTTCAGGACAGCCAGTGGTTTGGAGACGATTTGGCGGGTGATGGGCGATTTTTTTTGTCCAGACTCAGCAACCATCGCAGCCATGATAGTTGGTGGCACTGTAAAACCTTGCGTTTTGTGGATCACTAATTCAGTGCCGACTTCGTGCAGACTAGAAGTAGTTGCTAGCAGTGCCAGCAAGACAGTTTCACCGCGAACATTTAACTGTTGAGAATACTGATCCAAGGGGGCGGCTAACGTGTGAGGCAGATAATCAGATAGTTTTAGCCGCCCCTCGCCCAGCTTGATAAGTTTGTCGATTTCAGATTGGTGGTCAGCACGGACATCGACCGCATCAAGTTCAGATTCTAGAGTTTTAGCTAATTTCTCAAGTTCTCTTGTCTGTACTCCAACTTCTTTAGATAGTCCAATCAGCGCTGTTTCACGTTCTGATTGCGTTTTTGTTTGGTGCAGTATTTGGAGAATGCGATCTCGCAGATCCACAGTTGTTGGTGGATGCCCATCGCCGTTACCACCTCCACCAGTCCCACCAAAATCACAGGAAATAACTTTGCTGCTAAAATTCCTGCCACTTGGCTTTGACCCCTGATTTTTCTGCCAAGCCTTTACGCAGTTCAAAAGAAAATCGTCGCTCAATGTGGATGTGGGGTTGTCTTTCTCGGCTGATTTCCAATTGCGATCCGCTTCTTTGGCTTCAATTGGCGGACTGCAACGAGAGCAATATTCATCAAATAATTCTCTGGGGCTACCACTATATCTAATTCCCAAATATTCGAGCCGAGAAGCAGTGCCAATGAGTCCTCGTGAAAGCTTTGCCCCTTGGGTATCGCGTCCACCTTCGGCAACACCGAATTCTATTAAATCGCGGTCATCCTTCGACAAACACTTGAATAACGGCACATCGCCTATGGTGTCTAAAGGTAGTGGCAACGACGGGGATGGAGTCTTTTGCTTAATTGGGATAATCGCCCTTAAATCCTCAAAGCGGTAACGGGTGCTTGACTCGGACACAATTAATGATGGATTAGCGCCCTTCGCTGATAAGTGGTAGCAACCTGCTAACCGCATTACCCTCGATGGATTCTTCAAACTGCGATCGCCATCTGCAAATTCCAATAAGTCACTTTGCAGCGATCGCCAACGAGTTGGATCTATTGGCTCGTTAAAAACCCAGTAGGAATGAATTGATTTTCCGCCAGTGTCTACCTGAAACGTTGGCTCAGGGAGTCCAAGGGTTTCCCATAAACCAAGTTGCAAAACTTTTGCGAGATTGTCATGCTCGTAGAAAATTGCGCGGCAAGTTTCAACTTCTGCATCTTTCTGCCCCCCGCCGTTGACCACCAAATAAATACCCCTACCCTCGTCTTGAAACTTTTCGGCAGTATCGGCTATTGAGTCAAGAGTGGTATGGTTTGTTTTTCGCCCCTTGTCGTCGTCCTTGCGCGGGTCATTACTGGGATAGAAGGCTCTCAGAAAAATCTTCTCATCTGGTTTGTAGCCTAGCAACTCTAGCTGTTTGGCTATTTGGTGACGGTCAACTTTTAAATTGTTCTCTGGTGCGAATACTTGTGCAATCATGCTGCACCTCCAAAAGCGATCGCTTGCCTCTTGCACCACGAGTAATGGTATATTGCTATATAGCTATCAATGGATTGATAGCTCTTTTGGTCTTCGTTATTGGCTGATCGCGGTGTAAAGTTAGGGGTGTACACACCCGTTCGATCCGGCGTTCCATTCGAGTAGAATGGGGGTACACCCGTATTGAAAATTTTCATATTTTCCTTTAATGGGTTTCCATTTCACCAGTGGTTCAGGGTTTTGCCGACACGAGAACTCTGGCGGTGGGTTCGTAAAAACAATAAAACCAAATTTCCTTGGTAGTCTAGGCTACTGAGGAAAATTGGTTTTGAGCGATGAACGAGGGAAACTCGTCTTCGGATTGTGCTGCAAGAAAATTCAGAATGCACTCTCTGACTAATGCGCTGCGGTTCATTCCCTTTTCTCTGGCTACAAATTCGAGTCTCACAACAATATCTTTCTTTAATTTGGTAGTGACACCAACATGATGCTTGCTCATAGTTCACGAGGAAATAATTAATACCCCAATGATAAGTCTATCAGACAGTACGGGT
>NZ_JAIVFR010000810.1 GCF_020829685.1 Nostoc sp. CHAB 5715
CCCGCCGGGGCCGGCCACGCCAGATGAATCCGGCGGGATGACGGCGGCTTTCCACCCCAAGGCAATACCCTTGCCTTCATGGACACCACGACCCTCCGCCGCCTGATCGCCGAGGAACTGCCGTCGCTGCGGGCGATCCGCCATGACCTGCACGCCCATCCGGAGCTCGGGTACCAGGAAAAGCGCACCAGGCTACTAAGTTGTTCGAGTGTGTCATCTGCTGTTTCGTCCGATCGCACTTCAACAGGCGCTCCAAAAGGTACTAAAAAACCTGTAAGATACCACTTAGAAGGAGCTTGGGTGAGGATTTCCTCGGCATATTCAACATCATCAGGGGTTGGCCCCACCAAGTCTAGTTGCATGGCGCGGATTAAATGCGATCGCACTTCGGCAGATGTGGTCATAATGAGGGCAGGGAACAGGGAATAGGGAACAGGGAACAGTAAGTGTTCATAAATGATTTAGGATGGCTATGCTTTTTTAGAATTCATCGGTATGGCTAACGTTGAACCTGTCACATAGAAGTAGAGGGAAAATCAGGAATAGTTAAAGTCGTTTCCGTCGCCTTGCGAGATTTCGCTACTTTTTTAGTATTCCCTTTTGCCTTGGATTTCTCAGCAGCTTTACCGCCTAAAATTTCAGCTTCGGCGCGTTGCTGGTTGAGTTCGAGTAAACGGGCTAATACTTCGTCATGAATTTCTTCGGGCCAACGGTAGCGCCAAGGTTTTTTCTTCTGGCGTTTGCTGGTGTTTTCGTCGTCTTCTTCGTCTTCGTAATCAAGCAGGAAGGTGCATTCTGTGGAAATATCTGTCCAGCCGTAAGCATCGAGGACAGCCCGATCCATTTGGGCGTGGAGTAAGCGTAGTTGTAAAATATCGGGGTGGCGTTCGTCGGGATCGTGGAAGCGGTTGTATGTGTCGGTGAGTCCCTGGTTGTTGCGAACCATTAAGGCGGCGCGGTATTCGTAGTAGGTTTTACCCGCAGCTTCTAGGGTGGGGTTTGTTTCCCAGTTTTCAGGGAAGGGGAAGGTTTCAAAACAGTCTGAGGGAGTGTAGCGTAAACCATCTCCGAATGTCGAAGAAAAAAATCTAGCCCAAATTTCGTGAGCATGAGATTGTAATATGCAGAAAAATGAATTTCGTTCCTCTGCAAAAACTACTAACTGTTCAGAAAGCACCATTTTATTTGGTAAAAAAGTGAATGCACTATGCTGACCTACACGACCAATAACCAACACACGATTAAGAGGGGCGATCGCTTTTCCTAAAGCAGGTGTACTTTCACCAAAACGCCACCAATACCGAGCGCGGATTTCACGGTTTTGTGCTAATCTTGCAGGTTTAACTTTTTCTTCTACAATATTCATCAAATCAGGATATTCTCTAGCTTCAGCCTCACTCATTTCACCAAAACTAATCACATATCGATGATGTGTATGAGTTGGACTTGAATTAACCTCTTCACCACCGATATAAGGAAAAACCTTTTTCGCATTTTTGGGATTTTGTTCAATCAATCGCTGCATTTCTTGAATCGGTGTAGCATCAGGATTTGAATCATCAAATGTAAAACCCATTCCTAATATATAGCTGCCAATAAAGCTTTTACCTGCATTTGCCAGTAACACCTTGGGATTTTGATTGCCGCCAGCATGGAATAGAAACGCAGAAATTAAGTCAGCATCTCGCCCATCTAGTAGTTTTACGCCTTTATAATCTCCATTAAAAACATGAACAACACTTACTACAACATCTGCTAAACGCGGCCACTTTAACCGTTTTTGAGCATTGTAAATCGTACCACCATGCTCACAGATATATCTTAAACCTGTGCTACGGGTATCTCCTTGGGCAATGGTATTTGTGGCAATTAATCCAAAACATCCAGACTGGCGTAAAAGGCTAAAAGCTCGTCTAAAGAAATGTGCCACCAAATCAGCATTACCATGAGATTCGGGATTAACAACTTTCAACCAATCTTGATAACCAGAAACATGAGCATTTATTGTTGCATTCTTACCGGCAAATGGGGGATTACCAACAATTGCATCAAACCTCGGATTATCCCTATCAAATACCTCTGGAAATTCAATCTCCCAATTAAACGCCGGAACAGGTTTCTCACCATACCGCAACTCTGCACAAATTCGCCTGACATCTAAATCATCTTCTTGATTTTTCTGCCATTGGTAAAACTTTAACCATGAATTATCAAGCTCATCTTTTCTCGCTTTATCTTTATCCTTAGCGAAAAATGAAGCAACAACCAAATCTCCCTTTAGCCGAATATCATGTAACTCTATTTCTATATTGTCGTAAAAAACGCGCTTTGCTGCATAATTATCCTCATCTAACTTGTGAATTTCATCTCTGTCAAACTTCACCTTCTCCATCGACAGATTAAACAAAAGTGAATTTGGGTCTTTATAAGTCTTGTCTTCTGACCAAGTAAACGTTTTAATTTGTTCAGAAGTTAACCCAACTAAAGAATCTCCCCACTTCAAAGCATGGTCTAAAAATGTAAAAGGATGAGCTTTCGCCAAAGTCGCCAGCCACAAAGATAACTTAGCTAAATTCACCGCAAAGGGGTTTTTATCCACACCATACAAACACCGTTGCGCCACTAACCGCCGCGCATAAAGTAACGGTTCTTCATCAATTGGAATTTCAGGTAATACATTTTGCTTATTCCACGCTTCAACTAATTTTTCAGCCAGCTGACGACAACTTTCGACCAAAAATGCACCTGAACCCATCGCCAAATCACAAACTTTCAACTCTAAAATCTGCTCTGGTGTGGGGTTTTCTCCCAAAGCTGATAAAATCGGTCTGAGAGTTTCTTTCACAATCGGCTCAGTCAAAGCACGAGGCGTATAATGAGAACCACTACGCCGCCGTTCTTCTCCAGGTTGCAAATACAGAGAACCCACAGGCATTAAACTCGGCGTTTTCGGTGATACCTTGCGTCCTAACGCCGCTACTACATTCTCTGCTGTCCTCGCGTCCTTTAACTCAGTTAGGGATTTACCAGTAATTTCACAACCTGCAACATCCTTTAAATATTTAGCCCGTTCTCCCACCTTCGTTTTGAGAATTTCCTCAACGCTGACAACAACTGTCACCGAAGATTTGGAACCTTTGGGTTTACTCCAATCGGACAGGACATTCAGCAAGCTGTATCTGCAGCCCATTGTGGCTCTTTGCGAGAAAAACGGCGGAAGCATTTATAAAGACAAAAGCAAGCCGCTTCAGTTTCTGATCGATCTGAAAACACCAGCCGATCCTTCTCTTACAGCCCTGGTCAGGGAACTGGCTCCCTATGAAAAATTCCTGGCCCCGAAAGGCAACGTCAAAATTGTGATCAGCGGGAATACTCCCAAGCCGGAGAATTTCTCAAAATACCCGGCCTACATCTTTTTTGACGGAAGACCTGAGGTAAATTAT
>NZ_JAIVFR010000811.1 GCF_020829685.1 Nostoc sp. CHAB 5715
TCTAAGGTTTCTTCGATTGGTGTCTCATAGTCCCAACGGTGAATTTGGTATAAGTCTACATAAGCGCTCAAAGACTTTGCAAACAGAGATCAGGTTGTTATTGCTACCAAAGTACATGGTAAAGTCGGCGATGGCCCAAATGATCGAGGCCTATCTCGCAAACATATTTTTGATAGCATTGATGCTTCTTTGCGGCGACTACAGAGCGATTATGTAGACTTATACCAAATTCACCGTTGGGACTATGAGACACCAATCGAAGAAACCTTAGAAGCACTTCATGATCTTGTGAAAGCAGGTAAAGTCCGTTACCTGGGGATTTCTAGTGTTTACGCATGGCAGTTTGCCAAAGCCCTTTATACAGGAGACATTCACGGCTGGACTCGCTTTGTATCAATTCAAAATCACTACAACCTAGTCTATCGAGAAGAAGAACGAGAAGTGATACCTCTAGCCCGAGATCAAGGGATTGGTATTATTCCTTGGAGTCCCCTGGCGCGTGGCTTTTTGTCAGGGAATCGCAGCAAGTCAGACTATGGCCAAACACTACGTGCAAAAACTGACGAATTCGCTCACAATCTCTACTATCAAGATTCAGATTTTCAAGTAGTTGAGCGCGTAGTTGAATTAGCTACAAAACGAGGGGTTAAACCCACACAAATTGCCCTAGCTTGGCTATTGCATCAACCAGGTGTAACATCTCCCATAATAGGCGCTAGCAAGATCGAACATCTCAAAGAGGCTGTCGAGGCGGTGGATTTAGAACTGTCTGATCAAGAGCGCAAATTCCTAGAAGAACCTTACACACCCCATCCCATTTTAGGGCATGAGTACCCTTTTGGAAATCGCCCATAGAGCGACTAAGTACTTGACCAACCCTTGCATTGCGATGTGCAGCGTCGTTTTTCCGTCTTGTTCAGTCAGGGTAAGCGTATTCAGGTGGTCGCTGTTGGGAACTGGTTCGTAGTGTTCGGTAGCAATCAATCGTTGCGGCGGCACAATTTCACGGTACTCTCCTGAAAATGCGTGTTCAGTGTCGTTACCGGAGTCATGCAAGACATAGCGCCAAGTGCCACCCACGCGCAGGTCGATTTCGCAAACGGTCATTGTCATACTGCTGCAACCCCCAAATCAGCGTTTAACGTGTTCGGGCTGAGTCCATGCCTCGAAGACGAGTTTGCGTGAGGCATTAAAGACGCGAGTTACGACGCTTTCCCTAACCGATGGCAATGTCAATCGTAACCTATGAGCGATCGCGTTTCTTTTCCTCTGCTTGCAATTGTTGTAGATACTCATCCAGGCGATCAAAACTCTGCTCCCAGAATTGACGATATTGTGTATACTTTTCAAATTTCAAAAGAAATTCCACGTTTTAGTCCGGTTAATCGATAGGTTTCGTGTATATTCAAATTAATAAGGCTATGATGACCTAAATCTAAGGTGCTATAAGCGTTAAATAAGATACCTATAAAAGTATTAGTAAAAAATTAAATTCCTTAGTTAAATCATCAAACAAAAAACAAGGTACAGAGAGACAATGTGCCTAATTATTCTGTTTAATTATCTAATAACATTTGGTTTAAAAATATAACAACAATAATTGCTTATCTAAATATTAGTTATGCTAATATATAGATAAGCTAAAACTAACAAAAAAATTATAGTGGTTCTCATTTTAGTGAGTTACATCTCGTTGAGGAGAGGGGCTAGAGGTTAGAAACTAAGATGTACCTCATGCAATTAAGGATTGCTATAACAGGCTTTCTAAAAATACAGAATGCGTCAGAGTAGTTGCTTGTTTTATCTGAAATACTAGTGGATCAATTGCTGTTTTTTGTAATTTTCCAGAAATCAGTCTCAAGAAACTTCGTCTAACACGAGCTATCACGAGGAGTGGATAATAGTGAGAAAAATTGGTAATTAAGAATAATAGGAGAAAGGAGATAGAGAGAAAATAACACTCTTAACTCCTCATTCTTGGCTGTTTTGTATTCATCTTCAACAGGAGAAAAAACATGAAGAATACTCAAGTAACAATTAACGAATCACTCAGTGAAACAGTTTGCAAATCTAACCAGAAAAAACTCACTTGCACAAAACCACCACAACCAGGTTCAACCCAAGGAAATTGTCCTTTTGACGGAGCGATGGTTTCTGTCGGAGCTATAACTGATGCTGTTCATTTAGTACATGGTGCTGTTTCTTGTACTCACAATCCTTGGGCAACTCATGGTAGCCTCTCATCAGGTTCTGAATTATATCAAACAGCTTTTACTACTGACTTTAGTGAGGGTAATATCGTTTTTGGTGGGGAAAAGAAACTGTACAAAGCTATTGTGGATGTTGCTAACCGCTATCATCCTGCCGCTATTTTCGTTTACGCTACTTGTCTGTCTGCTTTGATTGGTGATGATATTGATAGTGTCTGTAAACTAGCTACACAAAAAATTAATATTCCAGTTATTTATGTAAATGCACCTGGATTTCTTGGTAGTAAAAATTTAGGGAATCGCATCGGGAATGAAACTTTATTGAATGCTGTCATTGGTACAGCAGAACCTGAATTTATCACACCATTTGATATTAATATTGTTGGTGATTATAATGTTGCAGGTGAAACGTGGAATATCCTACCATTGTTTACAAAAATGGGTATTCGCGTTCTTTCCAAAATTACAGGTGATGCTCGTTATCTAGAAGTTTGCTATGCTCATCGTGCCAAATTAAATGTAGTACTTTGCTCAAATGTAGCTATACAAATGGCACAAACTATGGAAGAACGCTATGGAATTCCTTATATTGAAGAGTCTTTCTATGGTGCGACTAACTTAAACAATTGCTTACAGAATGTTGCGGCAAAATTAAGCATATCCTTGGGAGATAGTGTTGTTGTCCATGAGCTTCAAGAACGTACAGAAAAGTTAATTGCCCAAGAAAATGCTGCTCTAGATATTGCTTTAGCTCCTTACCTTGCTGATTTAAAAGGTAAGCGAATTCTTCTTTCTACTGGTGGTGTGAAAAGTTGGTCACTGATCTTAGCAGCCCAAGACTTGGGAATGGAAGTTATTGCAGCTACGGATGGCAAAACAACACAAGAGGAGAAAGCTAAAATTAAACAATATCTTGGTGAAGATGGAATGATTTTGTCGGACACAACTCCCCAGGCATTATTAAAGGTATTAAACCAAACAAAAGCTGATGTGTTGATTGCTGGGGCTGAAATAAATATACAGCACTCAAAGCGCAAATTCCTTTTTTAGACATTAACCATGAACGTCACCATGCTTACGCTGGTTATGCAGGTTTGGTGGTACTAGCACGCGAACTACATGAAGCGTTGTATAGTCCTATATGGAAGCAAATTAGCAAACCTGCCCCTTGGGATGAAAAAATTAGCTAAAGGAGGCATGAACTGTCAAACTGTTTAGCGAGCGATCCAACGGCTCACTGCTGGCAATTGTGCAGAGAACCATAGCGCACCTAAGATATTTAGACTGCCACAGACGATCAACACATCAGCTT
>NZ_JAIVFR010000812.1 GCF_020829685.1 Nostoc sp. CHAB 5715
TACTACCATCTCGAATCAAAGAATTAATTGCATCTCGTTGGGGCCAAATAGCACGACGCAGTTGCAGTAATTCTCGCCTAATTTGATAAATATTTTGTAGTGTTTGCGGCGTAGGTCTGACTAATACTTCCTCTTCTAATTCTTCGATTCGATCCCCATAAATCTCCAGCACGGGAAAAAAGCCATCAATAATCGCATCTAACAGAGCGTAAGCTAAATAATCGGCTTTCTGTTTGCGGATGATACCTTTGCTTTTTTCAATCCGCGATCGCACTCCTTCAAAACAATCATGTTCTGGTTCTTCCTGTACTGTAAGCAAATAATTTTTCCCCAATATCAAACTTACTTGCTCACTGTAAAAACCTTGGATGCGTTAGAAATCTGTAGAGTGAACCCGCTCCTACTTTTTTTTCACTCAGGACTTAGTAAGGTTAAGGCAAAAATTGCTACAGGGCAAGCAGAAGTTCTTACAGGAAAAGTGGAAGCTGCTACAGACTGCGCGATACACGGAAATGTTAAAGCGGAAGCTCTTACAGGGAAAGCAGAAGCTGCTACGGACTGCGCGATACACTTCATATTGCCTCTGAATCAGCAATGCTACAAAAAAACAGTTTGCCTTGGCAAGACAAACTGCTTAAAAAATATTTATCTGGGTGAGTAGAAGTTAGAACATGCCCATGCCGCCCATGCCGCCCATGCCACCCATGCCACCCATGCCGCCCATACCGCCCATATCAGGGGCAGCTGCTGCGGATTTCTTCTCCGGCTTTTCAACAACGATCGCTTCGGTAGTTAAGACCAAACCAGCAATGGAACCAGCGTTTTGCAAAGCTGAACGCACGACTTTGGCAGGGTCGATAATACCAGCAGCGATCAAGTCTTCAAATTCGCCAGTAGCGGCGTTGTAGCCAATGTTGAAGTCGGTATCCCGGACTCTAGAGACGATCACAGAACCTTCAGCACCAGCGTTCTCTGCTATTTGGCGCAAGGGAGCTTCTAGCGCTCGTCTAACAATATCAGCCCCAATTTTTTCTTCCTCATCCTCTAAGGTGTTTATAATCGCCTCTACCGTCTTAGCTAAGTGAATTAAGGTTGTCCCACCACCAGGAACAATACCTTCTTCCACAGCCGCTTTAGTAGCGTTCAGCGCGTCTTCAATCCGCAGTTTGCGGTCTTTGAGTTCGGTTTCGGTTGCCGCACCCACTTTAATCACTGCCACACCGCCAGCAAGCTTGGCGATGCGTTCTTGCAGTTTTTCTTTATCGTAGTCAGAATCGGTTTCTTCCAACTGTCTGCGAATTTGACCAATCCGCTTTTGTACTTCTGGCTTGGTGACACTGCCAGCTACAATTGTGGTGCTTTCTTTGTCAATGGTGATTTTGCGGGCAGTTCCCAGTGCTTCTAGAGAAGCGGTATCTAGACTTAAGCCGATTTCTTCAGAAATCAACTGTCCATCGGTGAGAATAGCAATATCTTCTAACAAAGCTTTGCGGCGATCGCCAAACCCAGGTGCTTTAATTGCAGCTACAGCAAGTACACCCCGCGCTTTGTTCACTACCAAAGTTGCCAAAGCATCACCTTCGACATCTTCAGCAATGATCAGCAAGGGCTGACCGGAACGGGCGACTTTTTCCAACACCGACACTAAATCCTGGATGCTGCTGATTTTTTTGTCAGTAACCAAGATCCGGGCGTTTTCAAATTCCACGATTTGCCGTTCGTTGTTGGTGACGAAGTAGGGAGAAATATAACCCCTATCAATCTGCATCCCCTCAACTACTTCTAGTTCGGTGGTTAGGGATTTGGATTCTTCAACGGTAATTACACCATCTTTGGTGACTTTTTCCATTGCTTGGGCTAGCATATCGCCAACTTCTTCATCGTTCCCAGCAGAGACAGTAGCAACTTGAGCGATGCCTGCGGCGGGCGATGCCAACGCACTTCCTTCTACTGGCTTGGCTATCCTGGCAATTTCTTGTACCAGTGCCTCAACAGTTTTGTCGATCCCGCGCTTCAAGCTAACTGGGTTACTACCCGCCGCGACGTTCTTCAAACCTTCCCGAATCAAGGCTTGTGCCAAAACTGTGGCAGTGGTTGTACCATCCCCAGCGACATCTTTAGTTTTTGAGGCTACTTCCTGGATGAGTCTTGCACCTGTATTTTCCAAAGGATCTTCTAATTCAATTTCCTTGGCAACAGTGATACCATCGTTGACAATTTGAGGTGCGCCAAATTTTTTCTCTAAAAGGACATTGCGACCTTTGGGCCCCAAGGTGATTTTTACGGCATCGGCAAGGGCGTTAACACCCCTTTCTAGAGATCGCCGCGATTCCTCGTCAAATGCAATAATTTTCGCCATGTTTTATTTTTCCAGCGCTTCCATTAGACAATTTAGCACTCACAGCGCCAGAGTGCTAATCTCTCAAGCGGCTCAAGTTACAAATGGAAATAAAAAAAATTGATTAATATACAGGTGATGCTCATATTACATACAGGCAGTAATGCTTGAATTGGGAGATGAATCTAGACAACTCCCTTAAGTCCCTCGGTATTGCCGACCCTAGCGGCACCGGCTGGTTGGCGGTAGTATTTACGTTTCTCTTGGCTTGGCTTGTAACGTGGCGTTTAATTCCGACAGTACGCAAATTCGCCTTGCGGGTAGGTTGGGCTGACCAACCCAACGCACGGCGGCTCAACCGAGAACCTTTACCCAATGCAGGGGGGCTGGCTATCTACGCGGGTGTGATTGCTGCACTGGTATTAGCTAGCCTTTTACGACCTATCGAACTCCAAAACGTATTGGCTCAGGTGCTCACTATCCTCTTGGGGGGTTCGATTTTAGTCCTTGTGGGTTTTATCGACGATCAGTTCGGCTTACCGCCCTCTGTTCGTTTGTGGGCGCAAATTCTCACGGCACTTTTGCTGGTAGCCAATGGCATCAGCGTCAAAGTCCTGTTTGGCACTCCCATCGACTCGCTCCTGTCCATGTTGCTAACAGTACTATGGGTAGTAGGAATTACCAACGCCATCAACTTGATGGATGGTATGGATGGTTTAGCGGGAGGAATCAGCTTTATTACCGCCATGAGTTTGTTGGGCGTTGCAGCCCAGTTTAACAATCGTGCAGCAGCAATCTTAGTATTAGCAGCCTTGGCAGGTGCTGCACTGGGCTTTTTACGTCACAACTTTCACCCCTCGCGGATCATTATGGGTGATGCCGGAGCATATTTTTTTGGCTATGTATTAGCGGCAACTAGTATTTTAGGTAGACTGCAACAAAACACAGTTTATGCGCTAATTCCCACGGTTTTATTTCTGTTGTTGCCAGTGCTAGATACGACTCAAGTATTTGTACGTCGGTTACTAGCACTGGCAACAACAGAAATAAAACCGTGGGAATTAGCGCATAGAATGAACTTGATGATTCATTTTTTCATCAGTTCGGCTCACTTCTAAGTGTACAGCAACTCTTGTAGTGCCGTTATGTTCAGTTTTGAAAAGCTTGATATCAC
>NZ_JAIVFR010000813.1 GCF_020829685.1 Nostoc sp. CHAB 5715
CCCACATTTACTCCAGAACTTAATGTTTCCCAAATCACCTTCTCCTCTGCCTAATTTTTAAATACCTACCCTTGAAAGCCCTGCTCCCCTGCCTCCCCTGCTCCCCACTCCCCACTCCCCACTCCCCGTTTCTCCATCGAGCGATCGCTCTCAAATATACTGCAACTGGAATCTGATAAATTTCAATCACAATCCAAACAATAATTGATAAATGTGATAAGAAAGTTAATATCGTCCAAATATATGGCGTCCAGGTAATGGGTTCTTTGAGATTAGCAGGAAAATAGTAAGCTACTATGCCAATTAGAGTAGTGGGAAGAATTACAAAAACTGCTGCTGCTAGTCCATAACCCCAACCTAATTCCACACCTTCTAACTGTGCTTCTGTCCAATTAAACCCATTCCAACGCCAAATTAAGGGTGGTTGTCTAGAAGGCATCTTGATTTGCTCTAGTTCTAAGTTGACTGTAAAAATCTCTTGGCAAAAGTCACAAGCCATAGCTTCCATCAATGGCATGTGAGAAATCTTACCTATCCGACAGACTGGGCAGGGGTAAACTCCATAATAGTCGAAAGATTGGGCTAAGATTTTGGAACTGGGCATAATCAAACTGAATGATCCTAAGATAAACAAGCAGGGGGGCAGGGGGCAAGGGGGAGATTAACAATTCAAAACTTGTACTGAGCGTAGCCGAAGTATTCAAAACTTGTACTGAGCGTAGCCGAAGTATTCAAACATTTTAGACATTTCAGACGGAAACTTCGCGTAGCCGAAGTACGGGGATTTAAACCCCGACTGAAACTGCTGCTACATATAATAAATGTAGGGGTTTTAAACCCTTGAACTTACGATAAAAAATTACCTCTTTCCCCTCTGCTCCCGTTCGGCTACGCCCTTCTCTACGAGAGGCTGCGCCAACGACTACGCTCAGGACAAGCTCACGGCAAGCCTGCTCCCTTGCCTCTTAATTCACTCCCACATTTTTACTGAGTCTATCGCTTTTTTATGGTTTGTGGGGTCTTGACACCGCTTAGTGTTCCTGTTAATGTTACTTTACAGGTATATTTATTAAGTTTTCCAGCAAAAGCCCCGCAAATGCTTCAGACAAATTCCTACTTTTATTTTTGGTTTAGGGTGGTTCACCGGGAGTGAATCGAGTTTCCTAACGGAAACCGCCCGGTGAACCGCAGAGCGAACTCTGCGGTTTTTGTTGTTTTAAGGAGAATTTCATCGTCATGACTTATTTCAGTAGCTGGTTTTATGGCTTTTACTTTTGGCCCAGACTAAATTCCGGGTAAATAGCGTCATGTCGATGATTCAGAACGCGCCCGGAACTCTTCAAAGGTTCCGGGCTTTTTTGTTGTTAGTGGGGAGTGGGGAGTGGGGAGTGGGGAGTGGGGAGTGGGGAGTGGGGAGGCAGGGGGAGATGAGGGAGATGAGGGAGATGAGGGAGATGAGGGAGATGAGGGAGATAAGGAAGTGAGGGAGAAGAATTAATAATCAATGCCCAATGCCCAATGCCCAATGCCCAATGCCCAATGCCCAATGCCCAATGCCCAATGCCCAATGCCCAATGCCCAATACTTAATACTTAATTTTTAGGAGAATGAAACCATGATTAACGCCAAACTTGCTGCACAATCTCATCCAAACCACCAGACAATGGTTAAAATTTCCGAAAAAGTCGCTTTTGGGGGCGAAGAACTAGTAATTATCGGCGGCCCCTGCACTGTTGAAAGCTTAGAACAAATGGAGATAGTCGCCCAAAAGCTATCTACTGCATCCGTTCAAGGGTTGCGTGGCGGTGTCTACAAACCCCGCACATCTCCCTACGCTTTCCAGGGTATGGGAGAAGAAGGATTGGAGATTTTGGCAAGGGTGCGATCGCATTACAATATGCCAGTTGTCACCGAAGTTATGTCAATTTCTCAAATTCAAGTAGTCGCCGCCCATGCTGATATGCTTCAAGTTGGTAGCCGCAATATGCAAAACTTCGATTTGCTCAAAGCTTTGGGACAAGCTGGTAAACCAATACTGCTCAAGCGTGGGTTAGCAGCGACAATTGAAGAATTCGTTATGGCTGCTGAATATATCCTCAGCCACGGCAATCCTGATGTGGTGTTGTGCGAAAGAGGTATCCGCAGTTTCGATGATTACACCCGCAACGTTCTAGATTTAGGGGCAGTGGCAGCACTCAAGCAAATAACTCACTTGCCTGTGATTGTAGATCCTTCTCATGCCGTTGGGAAACGGGAGTTGGTAGCACCTGTGGCTAGGGCTGCGATCGCTTGCGGTGCTGATGGATTAATTATTGAATGTCACCCAGAACCAGAAAAATCTGTTTCTGATGCCCGTCAAGCACTTTCTTTAGAAGATATGGTGCATTTAGTTGATAGTTTAAAGCCTGTAGCAACAGCCGTTGGGCGCAGTATATCAGAAGCGATCGGGGCGGGTTTGAAACCTGCCCCGATTTTTTGTGCTGCTTAAATTTAGTCATTTGTCATTAGTCATTTGTCATTAGTCATTTGTCATTAGTCATTTGTCATTAGTCATTTGTCATTGGTACTAATGACTTCGATTTTTGCATGGCTTTTTATGAAAACGAGCGATCGCGGGAGGCTGTCGCAAAGACAAGCGATGTTTTTCTAGCCGTAGGATAAGTCAAAATATTTATTTTGGCTGAAAGATAAACTGCGATCGCTTTTACAAATACCTCCAGCCATTTGATACTCGTAGCTATCCTCAAGGCAGAAGTTGCTACAGGGAAGGCGGAAGCTGCTACAGACTGCGCGAAACACCGAAACGTGAAGGCAGAAGTTGCTACAGGGAAGGCGGAAGTTGCTACAGACTGCGCGAAACACCGAAACGTGAAGACGGAAGCTGCTACAGGGAAGGCGGAAGCTGCTACAGACTGCGCGAAACACCGAAACGTGAAGGCGGAAGCTGCTACAGGGAAGACGGAAGCTGCTACAGACTGCGCGAAACACCGAAACGTGAAGGCAGAAGTTGCTACAGGGAAGACGGAAGCTGCTACAGACTGCGCGAAACACCGAAACGTGAAGGCAGAAGTTAATTTTTAATTAGTAATACCATTTCTTCATGAGGCTGCGCCAAAGCTATGCTTTGTCTCCTCTCCCCGCTTGCAGGGAGGGGATTAAGGGGCAATACAGTTCAGTTAAGTCTCAGAAACCTAACCCCCCTAGCCCCCATTCCCTTGTAGGGAAGGGGGGTTTCAAAGCCTCTCTCCGCTTGCCTAACGGCAGGCTGACGCCAACGGGGAGAGGAATGGAAGCGGGGTTTCCAGTATACTTTGCGACTTTTCAAACAACCTCTTAGAACATCAGGATTAAAGTCCTTACTACGAACTTGCTCATCCATCAGTTTCAGGACTTACGCAACTGGCACAGGCGCTCGCGTCGAAAGAGCTAGACCAAAAACATGGGAAGGACAGGACGTTTCAATTGTTGAATGAGATAATTTGAGAGTAATCCGTACTTTAATTGATAAATAG
>NZ_JAIVFR010000814.1 GCF_020829685.1 Nostoc sp. CHAB 5715
GTAATTTTAACTGCCCCTACCCGTTGATAGGAAATGGGGTTATTAGGATTGAGTCCCTTATTTACAACTAGTTGTGATGCTTCTTGAGGACTCAGCAGTTTGCCGAAATAGTCGTAATAGCCTAGCGGTTGAGTAGGAGCAGGTTGCAAAAGGTCAATCTTAGCGAAAGCTGTCTGGCTCGTCATCAACCAATTTGATAACAAGATGCCAAAAACACTAATGATAAAAACGCAGATTAATAAGAAAAGCTTGGTTTTTGAACTATACAATACCCTAAGAACACCAGTCTTAGGGTTGTTTTTTTTTTGTTTCATAGTGAGGTACTCACTAAAAGCTATAACGTAGATATATCATACTCTTACGTAAATATATGTAATAATGTGTTTAAGTTTTTTATCAATTTTATGGCTGGATTAGTTGCTTATACTTAAATATATGAACTTATCCCACTAATAATATTTGTGCTACAAAGCTTAAGCTTATTGAGAACTGAGAACGAAAAATTAAGGTTTTCAAGCACATTTTACGAAAAGAAGTAGGGATTTTTAGAATAGTGGGATAGGTTCATGGACATAAAGCCATGATTTGACATTGAACCTAAAGGCTTGCCTTCCCTACCTCTAGCCATTTTTTTAATTCGTTGAACTCAGGTTAAATTTAATGAATTCTCTCTCTAAGTAATTGTTCTTCCAAGGCAGCAATGCGATTGTATGCTGCTGTTAATTGCGCTGTCAGTCGTTGTATTTGAATTTCTGGTGTTATATTATCTCCACCTTGACGATGCATATCTAGATAAATGCCATCTATCAAGACATCCTTGTGTTCCATTTCTGGATTTAAATTGTTACGTCTGAACTGGTAGCCACCAGCTGCGCTATTTTCCTGATAATTATCCTTTGCTTGTGTATTCGCTAAAGAACACTCTGAGAAAGCTTGAGCTACTTTACCATCAAGCTGCTCAATCACTTGGCAGAGCGCATCCAGTTTTTCGCTTAAAGTCAGGATTTGCTTCTGTAATGGCTCCATTTAATACCCTCATCCGTACATTTTCTATATGTTATTCAATTTACTGTCAACGTTAACTATACTTATGGATTATTTAAGTATTGATAATTTTTGGTGCAAATGTGACATTTAAATCATTAATTCTAAATATTAAGTAAAATTTGACTATAAGTACTAATGAGGAAATTTATGGAGAAAAATTAATTTTTAGGGAGATATTTGCCGAAAAAGTCGCTATTTTGAGCCAAATATTCAAAATTATCAGTATTAACAAGAAAAAATACCGAGAATTTTCCAATTCCACTTTTTCAACTAGTCAGCCTCTGGTGAATCTCTGCTTAATATTAGGTATAATCAAAAATCTCAAATCCAAAATCAATGGATCGACGGTCTTTTTTGCTAGGTACAAGTACATTGGCACTTTCACAACTGCTTTTTGGCTGTGGTGGAAACAACCAGACGCAACTAAAAGTACAGTTATTAAAAGGTTCTATACCTGGTCAGGTGGTTAATCAGTTCCACAAAGGTTTGCAGCAACAGGTGCAGTTAAAGTTCGCTCCAGTCGAGCAGATACAAGATTTATTTCAGCAATTACAAAATTGGCAGCAGAAACCAAAAGCCACTGATGAGCAGGGATGGAGGCGCTTTATACCCTTTAGGCAAGGTGAAAAAACAACTGACACAGACCTAGTGACATTGGGAGATTACTGGCTAAAAGCAGCTATTGAGCAGAAACTGATTCAACCACTCCAAGAGGTACAGGGAAACCAATTAAAGCAGTGGTCTGCTTTAGATGAAAGGTGGAAACAATTGGTAACGCGCAACGACCAAGGTAATTTGGATACTCAAGGGAAGGTGTGGGGTGCGCCTTATCGGTGGGGTAGCACAGTGATTGTTTATAACCGTGACAAGTTGCGAAAATTGGGATGGACCCCCAAAGATTGGAGTGATTTGTGGCGAGAGGGAGTGCAGCAGCAGATTTCTTTACTCAATCAACCACGAGAAGTTATTGGTTTGGTCTTAAAGAAGCTAGGAAAATCTTATAATACAGAGAATCTTGACCAAGTACCAGACTTGGAAAAAGAATTACAGACATTAAACCAACAGGTAAAGTTCTACAGTTCCAATAACTACTTGGAACCTCTAATTATGGGAGACACTTGGCTAGCGGTTGGTTGGTCAAGCGATGTACTGCCAGTTCTGGGACGTTATCCGGAACTTGGCGCAGTTATCCCCCAGTCAGGAACAGCAATCTGGGCAGACTTGTGGGTACGTCCCGCAGGTATTACTACTAAGGGTACTTTATCAGAACAATGGATTGACTTTTGTTGGCAACCAAGCACAGCTAAACAAATTTCGGTGCTGACCAAAAGTAATTCGCCAATTTCTACAAATATTGTCGCTTCCGATATCCAAGAACCATTATGGAGTTTGTTAGAGAGCGATGTCTACGACGGGCTACGCCTACGCCAAGTTTTTGATAAAAGCGAATTTTTGCTTCCCTTACCCCCATCAGCAATAAAACAATACGAGTCTTTATTCGCCAAAATTAAGGTTTAATTGGGGATTGGGAATTGGGGATTGGGCATTGGGCATTGGCATTGGGTAGGTTATTCTCCTTGTCCGCTTGTCTCCCCACTCCCTACTCCCTACTCCCTACTCCCTACTCCCCAGACTAAATTACTAGAGTGAACGCTGTAACCCTATCTTGTTCTTAAGAGTCGTTTGGATACTGCATAAAGCTGGACTTGTATTAAAGTTGCAAGTGTAGGTTGCCAAGGGTTCTTTTTGATAATTAAATACCCGGACGTTGTAACCAAAGTTCCGTGCAGTGCTACCCAAGCGATTTACGAAGTCGTAGCGCTCTACATAATCTAGTAAGCTCCAAATTTGCTCATTCACGATCAAGTCTACTCGTGCAGGTTCTTTTTCAGAAGGTGGATATGCTATCCAATTATCTAATAGCTTTCTCTCAGAGTTTTGTTGTGCCCACCATAAACTAGGAACGGTTAATCGTTCTGGGTTTATGGTGTTAGCTGTGATTACATAGTCTTTTGGCTTGGTCAATAAGTCTAGTTCCAGAGGCGCATTAGAAGGCGATGGTATTGGGGGGGTTTGCGCTAGCGAGGGCGGGACTAGTAAAGTGCTGAGGCTAATGGTTAGTAATAATGAAAGTGATCTCTGGCGATGGCTGCGCCCGCCGCAGGCATCGCACAATTTAGGTATATGCATAGCTGATACTAATTCGTAATTAAGGTACTAGTAAAAATTCGCACAATTTAAAGTTTAATGGCAACTATGCGAATTCTTCGATAGTCTGCTGTCCAAGTCCCTTGTTGATATAGTGTTGGCTTAAGATATTCTTCCACGACGGGAATTATTTGTATTTGTTGCTCAGGTGAAAGTCTGGCGAAGAAAGTGCTGGCGAACATTTTAATCCAGTTTGCTATGCCAGCTTCTCCCTCTGCTAGAGGAGTTAGACGAGGAAACAAAATAGCATAAATG
>NZ_JAIVFR010000815.1 GCF_020829685.1 Nostoc sp. CHAB 5715
TGCAACGCCGTTAATCTACCAATAGAAATTTAAGCCATGAATTCCAATATCAATCTTTTCACACCAGTTCAGCTTGGCCCTTACACCTTACCAAATCGGATTGTAATGGCACCGATGACGCGTTTACTGGTCGGGGAGTGCATATAGAAGGTAATCCGACTCAATTTGTAGATTATTCTACCTCTGTTGTGCAACAACCAACTGCGGTTATTATCCGTCATTCTACATTAGTGCCGGGCTGGTCGTTACATTGTGATTGCAAACCTCGACGTGACAGCGAACCAAGTTTGGAGTTATTTAATATCAATGGTTGTGTCACGATTCAACATAGTATTGTTGGTTCTATTCAGGTTAACCAAGATGAGGTAGAGGCTGACCCTTTGCCTATAGATATTAGCGATAGCATTATAGATGCTACCAGTATAGAAGGTGAAGCGATCGGTGCAGTAGGCTATTCTATAGCTCATGTGCGGTTGACTATTGCACGTTGTACAGTCTTTGGTCAGATTCAAGTACATGCAATTGATTTAGCAGAAAACAGTATTTTTAACGGCATTATATTCGTTGCTCGTCGCCAACTAGGTTGTATTCGTTTCTGCTACGTGATGCCAAATTCACGCACACCACGCCGATATAATTGTCAACCGGATTTAGTCGAGCAGATAGTTAAGCAAGAAACTGAACTACAGCCACAACAGATAGAAGCGGAACAACTTATCGCTAGAGGCCGCGTACAACCCCAATTCAACAGTACACGCTACGGCACACCTACCTACTGTCAGTTAGCGTCAACCTGTGCTGAGGAAATCAAACGTGGCGCTGATGACGAATCGGAAATGGGTGCTTTTCACAATTTATATCAACCTCAAAAAGAGGCTAATTTACGCATCCGTCTAGATGAATATACACCTGCTAATACTGAAATTGGCATTATTTACGCTAGCTAACGAGGATTTTATGCAAGGAGAATTTAGAGGCGATTTTACTCGTGATACCTACGACAAGAGCAAGCACTTTCTTCGAGTACTGATGCAACAAGGTCGAGTGCAACTAGATGCAGACTTTAATGAACAAACATCGATTTTACTAAATCGCTTGCAAACTTTAGCTAAAGATGTATTTGGACTACAAGGCGGCCCAGAATATAATTGTGGTTTTGAATTTATCGCTACTGAAGAGCAAATTAATAATATTAATAACTTGAGTGAGGAAGAGAAACAGAAATTAAAACAACTGCTCCAATCTCAAAGCTATTTAATTAGCAAAGGCAACTATTATGTAGATGGTATACTTTGTGAAAATGAGGAATTTATATCTTATTTTCAACAACCAGATTTTACACCAGAACTTATAGATACTTGTCAAGTCCAACTAAAAGGAGCGACATATCTTGCTTATCTTGATGTTTGGGAACGACATATAACCCCCATTGAAGATTATGACGATCGCAAAATTAATATTCGTGAAGTTGCTTTAGGAGGAGCAGATACAGCGACTCGCTCTAAGTTAGTTTGGCAAGTCAAGCTCAAACAATTAAAAGACGATAAAGATATTGAAACGGTTGCAAAGCAAATTACCAAGGAGCGTGACTGTTTTTACAGTATGCTAGGTCAAGAATTAATAAAGCCTGGAAAAGGCAAGATTATTGCCATTACAAAATCTAGTTCTACAGGAATAAACGATCCATGCGTTATTCCCTTTAATTCTAAATTTCGTGGTACAGAAAACCATCTTTATCGTGCAGAAATTTTTACAGTTCCCACTGTTAATAACAACAATCAACTATCATTTGTCTGGTCGCGGGAAAATAGTTCAATTGTTTTTCCGATTGTAACATCTGCTGAGAGTAATTCTTCAGCGATCGCATTGACGCTAGAACATTTAGGAAAGGACAAAGATAGCAGTTTATCAGTAGGTGATTGGGTTGAAATCATCAATGATGATTATGTACTTGGAAATAGCGATCGCCAACTACTAAAAGTTGAACAAGTAGACCGTATTCAGAATCAAGTAATTCTCTCAGGTGATACTAAAAACAAAACATCGCTTCCAGAAAAGCATCCTCTATTACGCCGTTGGGATTCTAAAGAAGTCAAAGTAAATTTATCCGAAGTGAATAATAAATGGTTTCCTCTTGAAGATGGAATTGAGATTCAATTTCAAGCAGATACTCAGAATAACTTTTATCAAGTTGGTGATTATTGGTTAATTCCTGTGCGGACAGCTACAGGCAATGTAGAATGGCCCAAACAAAAAAACAAAGAAGGAAAATTAGAGCCTCAACCTCAACCACCGCATGGTATAGCTCATTATTATGCACCTCTAGCAGTAATTTCAGGTAATCCTAATAATCTAACAGTTCATGATTGTCGAAGAAAGATTGGCAGTCAAGATAGCACTATAACACCTGTTAGTAACAAAGATAATAATCCTCTACCAGCTAATTCTCAGGAAAATCCTCCACCACCTATTAATCAGAAAGAAACCACTACACAAACAATAACAGAATTCAATCGTGTAATCAATGCTAGTTGGCATCACGATCAAGTTTTGGAAGCTACTATCGCAGAATCACAGGAAAATTCTAGTAATATTCCAGAAGACCAATTATTTAATTTAAAGTCTAAGGCAAATCTGCCGGATGCTATCGCACCAGGAACGTAATTATAGGCTTCGTAGTTGGCTTTGTGATGATTGGTTTTAATCCACTGCGGTTGCATGACTTCATCTCCTTTCTTCATTAAACCATTGAAATTTTCAATCGATTAGGTATAACGACCAAGATAAGCGGCGGCAGATTGCTTATGCAACTTCACCAATATATTTCAACCGTCCGCTTCATCGATTTGTTAGCTGGCTGGCGCTACTAACCGCCAACTAATTCTTGAATTTTAGATTGTGCTTCGTCTAGCCCCCGTTTTTGTGCTTCGTCTCCCATATCTAGACCATACTCTGTACTTAGCAGCCAGCGCGATAACTTCGTTAAGCTTCGCTAACGCGGGAGCAGGATCGGAGTCATCGCCTTCTTGAGCCAAGATTACCCCATAGCGCCAGTTGGGGAGGGAGGGTGAGACGATTGTAGCTAGATCGCCTTGGAGGTGTTCTGGTCGGCGGCGATAGATGCGAGTCATATAGCCGATGCCCACACGTATTTGTTCCTCTTGGGGCTTTTCATAGCCGAGTTTCTCTAGCCAGACAGAGCTTTGGGACCTCCGCCCCGTCGCATCTACCACCAGATCGGCGTTTAGTGCTGACTCAAAACTCCCATCAGAGCGATGATGGATAAGGCTTACCCCGACGATGTGAGTCTGGTCGGGAGTCGTCAGCAACCCCAGTACATGACAATTCTCAATCACCTTGATATTCGGCAAAGACAACTAGCCCTGTCAAGGTGACTGTTTTGCAGTCGCCAAAAGTTTGGCAGTCGAGACATGTGGATGTTGAGGGTCATACAATGGAAAAGTCTTTCTTCTTCTTTGGAGCACGGGTGTGTTTGAGAAAAGA
>NZ_JAIVFR010000816.1 GCF_020829685.1 Nostoc sp. CHAB 5715
CACTAATTGGACTCTGTTTGACAAAACGCTCAAATATTGCACCCAGCATTCACCATACCCTCCGTTACTTTTTAGTTTGCGATCGCATGGTATTATTATCCGGCTATTTGTCACCTTGACAGGGCTAGTCTCTACATCCAGATTCATAGTTCATTAGGACTTAACTAATTCTCATTGAATAGTACTGATGAACTATAGCCGGGAGTAGTCTTTTAAAACTTAATAAGAATAGTTACTATTAATAGACTGTTGAGCCAAGCCAAAGTCAAAAAGTATGTATATGCACGGAACGCTTAAAACTTGTGGTTTGGACGCAAATAGATATTTATAAATGTATTTATAAAAGCTATTAATTAAGTTTAATAGTCACAGATTTTTTGAATTTTTAATTGATATTCCATAAGTAAATTGCAGAGATATCGTATAAATCATAATTTTTTATCTATCAATCAAAAGCTGATATTTATTGCATCTTATTGAGAATCTAAATCTCACTTAGATTCGGTAAAAAATATGATCATTTACGCAAAATAGGTAAGATTTTACTCTTGTTAGAGAGTAAAATCCTCTGTAAAAACCCTTTTATGATAGTTAGGGTGCGGAATGTGGGTTAGAATTACTCTACCGCCGTCGCTACGAAAGAGGAGATAACAATTCAAAATTCAAAATAAATCCAAAATAGTTCGACTGAGACATTCGGCGCTCGCTCAGTTGAGCCGCGCTCATGCCAAAGTCCAAAATCGGCAATCCAAAATCCAAAATTGATTGACTCTAATAGTATTCTAAAATGACGAATAGCTTTTTTCGCTACAGTTTTCGAGGGAATATTCCATGACTATTTGGGTAAATGAGCAAATTGATTCGTCTGGGATGATTCATGCCTGTATTGCCACTTGCAATGAATCTCAAGCCAAAGATTGCCATGATTCATTTCAGAATAATTTGACCGAGACGCAAAAGGCAGCAGGTTGGGTAGCGCGATTGCGGACGGTTAATTCTTGGGATGATGTGCCGGTGAATTCTTTAAAACTCAATTAATTGAGTGCTATCGAAAGTAGACTGCATAGCTTATAACGGTTCCAGCAAAGGTAAGGTACAGAAAAAAACAACTAACCACAGATTAATATGAATCCTTGTAGGGTCGCACAGCTAACTGTGCAACCTTACTGCAAATTCTCTGAGATGGAGATTATTTTTTGGGATTTTGATCGAAGAGATTTTAGGAGCGATCGCTTGTCTACCAGATGCTGAATGTATGTCAATGCTTACAGCGATCGCAACAAATTCCATGAGAACAGGTTAATAAAGGATAAAATTCGGATTAAAATTATCCAATTATTAGCAACTGCTTCCAAAAAAGTAACATATTATAGTAAATTGATGATTTTTCTGAACTTTTAAGAGGTATCATCTATACCGGAGATTAAATTAAAAAACTTGCCAAAACCGAATCAATTTAGTGAACTATCCCAAGGTTTACACTTCGGAGCAAGCCTGTCCCATTAATTTAGTTGGCGAAACGGGACAAGCGGTTCAAATTTCAATTCATGCTCCCAGTCAATATATCTGTGCCAACTGCGAACGGATATTACCAGATTGGAAACGGCAACCATTTTTACGAGTAGTGATTGTCTTACAGCAATCGCGTTATCAATTAGTCGAAAAAACAGCAGAAGTAGAGACAGAAAAAGAACGCTTGCGAGAAAAGTTTATGAGATTTGGCTGCGATTTGGCATTTAATCTGCGCGATCGCGGCTATTTAACTGACTTAATCGACCCTCGTACAGGCTATCCTTTACTGTCTCATCCTGGAGCAATCCCTCACGATGACACAGCAGTTGTCAAAGCTTTGCTCAACTATCCAATGATTAAAAATCAGTGCCGTGTGTTAATTCATCCCGACTGGGGTGCAGCAGTTTATCCTAGCATCTTGATATCAGAAGCTCCTCCAATTGCGATCGAATGGGTTACAAAAGGCATAGCAGCTATGCATGGGTGGAGAGAAAGTCATTAGTCATTAGTCATTTGTCATTGGTCATTGGTCACTTGTACTGAGCTTGTCCTGAGCTTGTCCTCTTGGTAGCCGACTTGTACTGAGCTTGTCCTCTTGGTAGCCGAAGGGCGGCGTCGAAGTAAGGGCGTAGTCGAAGTATTGGTCATTGGTCATTAGTTATTGGTTATTTCTCCCTGAACTGCCTTTTCCTTTTATATATTGGAAATGAGGAGAATAAAAAACAGGCATAATAAAATCTGTGTTTTTAGATAACTTGTTCCAGGAAGCTAGGACAGTCGAAGCCTCTAATAGTGCGGCTTGCTATTTCCCTCTGATGAGTGGACGCTACGAAGTAAAGCCGGGGATGATGGCTTTTGGTTCCTGTTTTGGTAACACTGAGGCTGATCGGCAGGTATTTCAAATTGATGATAACTTTGCCCACTACCGTCAAGCTAAACTTTTAGCCCGTGGGGAACGGTTGAGCAAGTACTATCAAACCTGCAATTATTCTAAAGCTGTGGCAGGTGCGATCGCTCGTTTAATGATTAATCGCCTCGCTCAAGAACACCCACATCACTTTAACTGCCAAAAGTCAATAGATAACACCCTGAAATTCCACAGCCAACTTACCAAAGAAACCCTCTATTTAGATGCAGAGTTGCAATTACAGCAAGTTGAGGGTAGCTCAGTTGTTCCAGCTTACGCCTCTACCCTTGATGCTTTAGCAGCTCAGGTACAAGAAGACCTAACAATTATTTGCCGTTCTGCTGATGGTAGCAACTGGCTGAGTGCAGTTCATCTCTGCTATCCCAATCACTGGTCAGCCCAGGATAAAATTGGCAAGGACTTTGCTACGATACATGCACCTGTGGCTGGTATGGAAAAAATTAATCGACGTGCAGGTGCGATCGCTAATACAATGATTACCCAAAAACCGATGGTGCGCTTTGCTTGGGGTTTGAGTACCGACACCCGTCTCAACCACCATCCCGAACCCCCATCTGGTGTGTCAGTTAAGCAATGGCAAGGTAGAAACTTTGATCCGCAGCATCCCAGACTTTATCTGCGAATTGAGCGACAAGTGATTTGGGGGCTACCAGAGTATGAAGCCGCGCTGTTTACTATTCGTACTTACTTTAGAGAT
This sequence comes from Nostoc sp. CHAB 5715, assembly GCF_020829685.1. Taxonomy (GTDB): domain Bacteria; phylum Cyanobacteriota; class Cyanobacteriia; order Cyanobacteriales; family Nostocaceae; genus Nostoc. Next base: position 3,138 of record NZ_JAIVFR010000816.1, read on the forward strand.
TGTGGTGTGGTTAAAAAAGACCCAGCGTTACGGTCTAAGCTTTATGCTGCGATTCAGTCAATGACCCCAGAAGCTTTAATATACAAGGGTTTGCTAGAGAGAAAAGCTAGTATTTTGGAGTGGCTAGGGGATGCTTGAAATATTGCTGCGCTTTTTATATTGGTTTGGCTTACCCCACACTTCGGTAGGCTCAGTGACCGCCTAAAATTTAAACATTTTTCTAGTATTTTTATCGCTCTTTAATCACTCTCACCAGAGTAAAAACATATAATCCTTGCTACGCAGGAGTTTCAGGCAAAATACATATTTCTGACCATAATGTTAAAAAATAAAGGTTCAAACCCAAGTGCTGTATG
>NZ_JAIVFR010000817.1 GCF_020829685.1 Nostoc sp. CHAB 5715
ATTAGGAATAATATTTTAATTTTTTTTGCCCACTTTCTTGCAAGGTTTTAAACCAATATTCATTACCCAGTCGTCCAGAATTCAATTCTGAATTCTGACTCCTGAGTTCTGAATTCTTCTTATAAATCGCTTTTAGGTGCGCTAGTAGCGACTGTTAACCCAATAATTACCAGAAAAATAATCTTTAAACCGTTGCAAACTCAGTATATTTCCTTGCTTCTGGAGGATGAAAAGCCAAGACAATATCACTTGCAGGAACATTTAAACGCATTAACTCAGTTGCCATTCCTTCCTCAGTCAAATCTTCTTCAATGTAAATTTTTTCATTTTTAATGCGAATATAGACAGAAATTCCTTTAATTCTTTTGCCTTGTTTCCAACCAATATTGAACCACAAATATTGACTTCTCTCATCATCAAACATTAACACTTCATCCACATCAACAACAGTAACTTGTGAAGATATTCTTTGATACTCTGTTAATATTTGCTTGCTCGTATTTTGATATTGAGTTAACTTATCCATTTCACAATCTCCGTGTCTGGCGGCTTACCGTCTGGCTTAAATAATTGGACGATCGCTTTTTCTAACTTTAGTTTGCTTACCAATACGAATCGTCTCATTTTCCTTGTCTTTGACTGCTGGGAGCCGCGTTACCTGAAATTCCCCATATTGTTGTAAGATTTGAGCGATCGCTTCAGCATCCGCAGCTGGTGCGTTGAGACATTTTAAGCGGTCATACGTATTAATTCCCACCACCAAAGCGTCTCGACTCATCCTGGAAAGCCCTATGATAGTTGTGCCGAATTATTTCCAGCTTCTACAAGAAATTTACCGCATTTTCCGTAAAAATTTGTAGGTTACTACAGCTGTGCTACCTTACACGCAATTCTTTTATCCAAGATTTACCCATGACTCAACTCACACCTATCCAGTTAGAAGATGGCACGATTATTTACATTGAAGCCACAGATAACGTAGATGCTTTGCCAGTTAACATCGAAGTTTCCCCACAGGGAGAGGAAGAAGCGCTAATTGATAAGGGATGGGATGCGAATGTTGCACAAAAACAAATAGTGCAAAATTTCCAAGCAATTGAAGGTACAATTCGGGCTTACACTTAGGACTTACGCAAAAATTGCTAAAAAGCTTAATTTATCGAACCGCCAAGACGCCAAGAGCGCCGAGAATTCGTAGAGTGTGCGTAAGTCCTAACACTGTTTATTCACTCAATGCTTTTAAGAAAATCCCTATTGCTAATATTGATAAAGTCACTCTAGAATTTGGCATCAAAGTTGGCGGTGAAGCAGGTATACCTTACGTAACTAAAGGCACGGCTGAAAGTAATCTTAAGGTAACGGTAGAGTGTTCATTTCCTGACCAACTGGAAAAACAAACTCAGCAATCATGAGTCAGAATATTGGTGCTGGTAAAATTTCGATTATCATTCCGGCTATTAATGAAGCAGGAAATATTAAAGAAGCAATTGCGACTACTCAACCCAGTATAAATATAGAAGTCATAGTAGTAGATGGTGGCTCAAAAGATAACACAGTAGAAATAGTCCAGTCTTTATGTGTCAAAGTTATCTCATCGTCTCCCGGTCGTGCTGTGCAAATGAATACGGGTGCTGTAGCTGCTACCGGGGAAATTCTACTGTTTCTCCATGCAGATACCTGTTTACCTACTGGGTTTGATGACATGGTTCGCACAGCGCTACAACAGCCTGGGACTGTGGCTGGTGCATTTAACTTGCGGATCGATGCACCACTTTTAAGTTTACGATGGGTAGAGTGGGGAATAAATGTGCGATCGCATTTTTACCAAATGCCCTACGGCGACCAAGCAATTTTTTTAACAAAAACAGTATTTCAGCAAATTGGCAATTTTCCTGAGTTGCCTATCATGGAAGACTTTGAACTCATACGTCGTTTAAAACGCATCGGAAGGATTGTAATTATTCCTACACCAGTTGTTACCTCAGCCCGTAGATGGTTACAAAAGGGAGTGTTTAAAACTACGTTACTTAATCAAATAGTAATTATTGCTTATTTACTCGGCGTTTCACCTGAGCGAATTTGTCGCTGGTATCGCCGAGAAAAATTTAAGAGAATTTAAGCTGTTTCTAATATGGGTAGTATATCTTATAAGCATTAGATTTGAGGTGTAAGTTTCAACGTTGAGCCTCAGAAGGTCAAAGTTGAGCCTCAGAAGGTCAACGTTGAGCCTCAGAAGGTCAAAGTTGAGCCTCAGAAGGTCAAAGTTGAGCCTCAGAAGGTCAAAGTCGAGCCTCAGAAGGTCAACGTTGAGCCTCAGAAGGTCAACATTGAGCCTCAGAAGGTCAACGTTGAGCCTCAGAAGGTCAACGTTGAGCCTCAGAGGGTCAACATCGAGCTTCAGAAGGTCAAACTTATAAAAATGAAGAAGCGTTTATTAAATTTCAAACTCAAACTACTACTCTTAAGGGACTTCCAACAAATAAATTTAGGACTTACGCAAAAATTGCTAAAAAGCTTAATTTATCGAACCGCCAAGACGCCAAGAGCGCCGAGAATTCGTAGAGTGTGCGTAAGTCCTAAAATTATCCAATTTCACGCCCATCAAAACGACTTTCCCTTCCCCTGCTCCCAGCAAGAACTGCTCCCTGCCCTCAAAGCGATGGGATATTTTTTAAATTGGAAGTCCCTAAGTTGCCTGATTGCCACTTTTATTATTGTCGCTAAACAGTTAAACTTTCAGGAACTTTTACAAACCTCAGTCATTTGGGTTAACTCAGAACTTGCATCAGTCCCGACGACCGCCTCAGAATGAATTCTGAGGCTTATAGCTAAAGTCTTCTAAAGAAGACTGAGTAAGGGTTGTAGTCCACGCTTAGTGGACTTGCGCTATAAGAAAAGAGAATTTATTCTCAGGCGGGATAGGCAGTGTATATCACAAAAGTTGCTCAGAAAGCATTAGCTCAAAGTGTGGCATTAGAACAAATAACAACCCATGACAAAACTAACAATCATTCAGATATTTAAAAATATTAATCCCAGAAACTTACAAAAGTTTTTTAGCTTAAGTGTATTAATATTACTGATATTGGCAAGTGCTTTCGCATTAAACACAGACCCAGCTTTGGCACAAGAATCTGCAAATCCAAATTCTTTCAATCCTCAAACCATTTTACGCGAAGTCTTGCAATGGATTGATAGCCTGGCTGCGGTGGGAGCCATAGCTTTTATTGCTCTTTACATTATCGCTAGCATCGCTTTTTTCCCAGGTTCTATTCTCACGTTGGGGGCTGGTGTGATTTTTGGTGCAGTCTGGGGTTCTCTCTACGTATTTATCGGTGCAACCCTTGGTGCTACTGCTGCTTTCCTTGTAGGACGTTATTTAGCAAGGGGCTGGGTTGCTCGGAAAATTGCAGATAACAAAAAATTTGCCGCCATTGACCAAGCGGTTGGTAGAGAAGGATTAAAAATTGTCTTGTTAACGCGACTGTCCCCG
>NZ_JAIVFR010000818.1 GCF_020829685.1 Nostoc sp. CHAB 5715
CTTGAAAAAGGGTGAAGTGAATTCGTTTATCCCGAACGGATCGCAAGACATAGTAGACGCACGAGTAATCAATGCATCTACCAAGAAAGCCGGGGCTATTTCATTCTCATCTAGCCCGCCTCAGAATGAATTCTGAGTCTAATAGCGAAAGTCGTCTAAAGACGACTGAGAAAAGATTATAGTTTGATTTTTTTCTGTGTCTATGCGTCAGCCTAAACAATAAGCCTTTAAGCGGACATAATATTACTCCTCAGTTATCAACTTTCTTTCTTCAGGGAGTAAGGTAGTTTCATCTTTCGGGCGATCGCCATCTACCGATTTGGCTATAGTTATATAGGGTTTGATAATTAGACTGACGCCAATTGTCCAACCTAATGCAACCATCCAACCCGCGAGAACGTCACTGGGAAAATGTACCCCCAGATAGAAACGACACCACCCAAAAGCTATTACATATCAGCTGCCGAAGATGAGAACCAACCAGCGCCAGGAGCTATCCCAAGTTAAGAATAGCAAAATTGCTACTACAGTTATACTCGCCATAGCATGACCACTGGGAAATGCAAAACTAGACTCAGGCGCAATAGACTGCCACAATTGTGGACGCACTCGATGCATTAATTCCTTTGCTGTGCGGTTGATAATCACACTTCCCACTGAGACGGTGAGTAAATAAGCTAGCGATCGCCAGCGTTTTTGAAGTAATAATATAAGTGCGATCGCACCTAAAATCGGTATCGCCGTCCAAGGCTCTCCAATTCTCGCTAGCGTCACGGCAAAAACATCAAGCTGTGGGTTTGCTGTAGAATGAACTGCTAACAGAATAGGCACATCCCACGGGTAGCCAGCTTTATTCTCCCATATCTTCACTGTCAGAATTTCAAAAACCTGCAAAGGTAAGTAAACTCCTATCAAGAGGAGTAAGAGCGATCGCCAACGGGCAATCAACAGATTTTTGAGAAAAGAAAGAGGCGACTGACTCTCTTTATTGGCTTTTTGCACTTTTTCCATATTAAGTTATTGTAATCAATTAACGTAGAAGTTATTTCTCAATGTCATCTATCAGTAGACAGTTTTAGTTACTTTGACTCATGAACACCAAACAAATTTAATAATGTTGTTTGGAGCCAAGCATGACGAAAGTTTCACTATTTCACCGATTACAAAATATTAGTATTTTGGGAAGCTCCACAATGTTTACAATAGGACAAATGTTTATAAGTAAGATTATGACAGTTTTGACATTCAATGTCTTGATAATAACCACAGTGCGGACAGTAAGTATCAAGGTGTCGAATTTTCTTGGCGCAATTTACACAGCGTGATTTTTGGACTCGGCTAGCTGCCTGGACTTTAACATTAAAGACAAATTTTTGAAAAAACTGGATAATTCCAAAACCGATAACTGGAATCAGCAAGATATAAGCATAATTTACCAGGAAAAGTAAACCACCAAAAAGGGTGCTAATGATATCAAAGAGAAATTTAAATATTGCCCCGATTTGAAGAAATTCAAATATTTTAACGATTAGTGGGATAAAAAAGATAACTAGCAAATGCCAGCTAATTAGCGAGATCAGTCCATATCCTCTTCTTTGGGCAAATTTGTGGACTGATAAGGCAATGATAATCAACGGTAAAAGAAAGAAGGACTGAAAAGCAAGCTGAATACTTGGATACCAAAATGATGCCTGCTGATAGCCTTTGTCAACTTCCCGGAATTGATTATCATCTTTAATAAAGGCTATAAAACTAATGCTTTCCGGTTTGGCAAGCAGTTCATTTTTAAGAGTAGAATTTTCTTGTTTAAGGGTAGAAATTTGGCGATTATTTTGTTCTAATGTTTGTTTAGCTTTTTCAGCACTGATTTGATTAATTGATTGTTCACGACCCTGACCTGCAATTTTTTCTAATAACGTTGAGTCATATTGGGCTTTAATAGTGCGATTGGCTTGTTCAAGCGAACTGATTTTCGCTTGTTTCTGAGCAATATTTTTGATGATTTGCTGCTTTTGCGGATTGTTAATTTTATCTTTGTAGTCGGCATATTGCAAACACGTTTTAGAAACCTTACCCAGATGTCCTGCTTCGGCTTGTTGATAGTTTCGCTGAAAACTGAGTTTATTATTCGGATTATCTGGTAATGAAAGTTTAACAATTTCATAGTCTTTATCTTGAGTGGTTTTTGTCCGGTAATTTTGCCACTCTGAATAACATGGATAAGCCTCGGTCGGGCTGATATGCCATCTGCTAATATCATCAAGTCCGGTAAAAACATTAATCAAAATAAAAATATCAATTAAAATAATGACAATCAAACTTACTTTATTCAGTGGTTCGTTGTTGATTGTCCTTGAGTTACTAAAAAATTGGCTCAAAATTCGGCGGATTCTAGCAAACATATTGTATTTTGAATAAATGGAAATTCAATCCGTAACTCAAAACAGAAGAATGGCGATCTTTGAATACGTTGTAGGGATGCACATCTGTGCATTGGTGTCAACTTAAGCTAGAAATAGCTTAACTGTTGGCTTTCTCACCCGCCTGGAACTAAAGTTCAAGGCTAACAGCTAAAGTCTACTAAAGTAGACTAAAAATTTTTGAGTATATTTAGTCATCAACAGATGACTTTTGCTATTAGCAAGGAACTTCAGTTCCTTGCGGGACATGACTTTTAAGTTAAGTTGACACGTATGACATCTGTGCGCCCCTAGTGAAAACTATTTAGCAGCAAAGTAGGCTTCTAATGCCTCAGAACCACCAATTAATTTTCCATCGATAAATACTTGGGGAACTGTTGTCGCACCTGTAACTGCTCGTAACGAACGTGTGGTGATATCCTTACCCAAGGTAATTTCTTCGTAGTTGATACCATGTTCCTTGAGCATTGTCTTGGCACGCGCACAGAAGGGACAACCGACTTTGGCAAACAGAGAAACGAGTTCGGGCTTCACTGCTTGGGGGTTGATATATCTGAGCATTGTCTCAGCATCGGATACCTTAAAGGGATCTCCTGGCTCGTCTGGCTCAATAAACATTTGGTTAATTACACCATCTCTTACCAGCATCGAGTAGCGCCACGATCGCTTCCCAAACCCTAAGTCTGATTTATCTACAAGCATACCCATCCCTTCAGTAAATTCACCATTACCATCGGGAATGAGTGTGATATTTTCTGCTTCTTGAACTTTTGCCCATTCGTTCATTACAAAGGCATCATTGACAGAAATACAGATAATGTCATCGACACCATTTTGTTTGAAAACCCCAGCCAATTCGTTATAACCAGGGAGATGAGTTGATGAACAAGTCGGAGTATAAGCACCTGGTAAGGAGAAGACAACCACTGTCTTATCAGCAAACAATTGATCGGTTGTCACATCCACCCATTGGTCGCCTTTACGAGTATGAAAAGTGACATTGGGAATTCTTTGTCCTCGGCGATTGGGGAACATAATTTTGCTTGCCTTTAGTAATGAACGAATG
>NZ_JAIVFR010000819.1 GCF_020829685.1 Nostoc sp. CHAB 5715
AACACTACGAACCTTTTATTATTTACCGAAGAAGAATTCAGGAGCCAGAATCCAGCATGGATTCTGTGCGACTGGATGGAGAATCGAGGTTTAGAGCAAGCGATTTTACAGCAGTTTTCATGTATTTTAACCACATCTGTTGTAGGGGTAAAGCGCATTGCTCATACGTGTCAACTTAACGTAAAAGCCATGTCCCGCAAGGAACTTCAGTTCCTTGCTCATAGCAAAAGTCATCTGAAGATGACTAGTAGTCTGTCAAAATTTTTAGTCTACTTCAGTAGACTTGAGCTATTAGCCTTGGAATTCATTCCAAGGCGGGTGAGGAAGTTAACAGATAAGCGATTTTTAGCTTAAGTTGATACCAATGAGCATTGCTAAACCCCTACCGCGTGGTCTATTTACCTGAAAATAGCTGTAAAAGAAAAATTTCTCAAACAGCAAATTTAATTAGCAGTCAATCTGCGCCGAATACATCTAAAAGGTAACAAATCAGTCGATTTTTTATCTCTAACTATAGATTCAAAAATAAGAGATAATCAGACATAATATCTCATTCTAAAGTTTGACAAACTTAATCAATTAAATAAGCAATACCTTCGCAAAAATCCGATCCTCTGGAAGGGTGTAACTATACAATTAACTCATCCCCCGGCTTCAAGCCGGGGGAAATCGAAGTCATTAGTCATTAGTCATTAGTCATTAGTAGTTATACGCAATTTTTTTATTAAATAATACTAGTTACTATTGAGCAATACTTCGACTACGCCCTTCGACTACGCTCAGGACAAGCTCAGTACAAGTGACTAATGACGCTTGACGGGGAACGAGAAATCATCCCATACATTGAAGTTTGGGGGCTTTCTCGCCGTCTTTTTGTAAATGGCATTTTACCGGCCTTTAGTTATTGGGCGCTCGTGTCGCCCATTCCACAAGAAGTAGTTGAGTATTTTTTTCTCGTAAATTAAAGGGTTTAAGACCCGCAACGTCAACACGTAGTTTAGTTTCAGTCCTTCCCTGCGGGACGCTACGCGAACGACTTCGCTCAGGAACCATCGGGGTTTAAATCCCCGTACTTCGGCTACGCGAAGTTTCCGTCTGAAACTCTCTTCAATTTTGAATACTTCGGCTACGCTCAGTACAAGTTTTGAATACTTCGGCTACGCTCAGTACAAGTTTTGAATTGTTAATTGGAAGTCCCTTACTTGAATAATTATCACCTCTGCATCAGGCAATCAAGCAATCATCTTCTCTAAAGCGATTTGCAAATCTTTTGTCAAATCGCTTACACCTTGTCTAGCCGCCAAGCGATCGCCCTGACAATTTTCCCAACGTTCGGTTACTGAAATTGGTTCCCCTACAGTAATTTGTGCTTCTCGCAAACCTAATCGAGGTCGCCTTGGAAGTGTTCTATCCTGAATTCTAGAAAGCATATCGAATACAAGCAAAGCAGTTTCGGCAAACCGTTCCGCCGTCGGTTGTTCCTGAATATAAGTAGCTGTGACTGCAACAAAACTTTCCACTATCCGCATGTGCCCCATTCGCAAGTCTGCTTCCTGGGCAATCCAGTCTGCCAAACCGCGTTTAAAGGGTGGTAAAGCATTGATATCTGGCAAATCTTCCCGATAAATGTAATTCCAGCCAGCCTCTTCTAAGCGGCGACAGCGATCAATGGAATTACCCTGCGCTTGAACTCCAAAATATTGCTCGGTAACTTGTAAAGCCTTATCCAGTAACCGATGAAGTCGAGCAATTAATACCTGATTCGGACTAGCAGATTCATCAGTTAAGATGGTTTTTGGGATGTCTTGATGATAGAAGCGACGATAAAATTCTTCCATCTCGGTAATCAGATATTCAGCCAACCTACAGAGGCGTTGATAGTAAATCTCTTCGCCCTCCCCCTGCTCAATTTCCATTGCTGACAAGCCACTATCAGCTTCTAACTTACTCAACAGCCAATCCAGTTTAGACCAAGGTGGCTCAACATAGCGATATTGGATAGCGATCGGTACAATGATCACAGTCTCAGTCCGATTGGCTTTTTGCAAGTCTTCTACACACCAGAACCCCATTTGAGCAACACCAGGTTCTAAGGGGCTAACAATACCACTATGACCATTAGTACCGCCTTCCGGTGCTACTGCGATCGGTATTTCGCCATTAGCAAACAACTCCCGTGCAGTTTGAATAGCTTGGCGATCTAGTCGCCTACCCCGATGAACCGGCACACCTCCTAACCAAGAAAACAACCAACCTAGCCACTTTCCAGCCCAAACCGTCATCCCCCGATCATAGAGAAAATAGCTGTGAACAAGGGATTTTAGTGTAATACCTTCCTGACGAGCAACCTGTGGCACAATGCGGGAAAGCAAATACAACATACACAGGGGATCTTCCACCTCTGGGTGGCGAAATGCCAGCAAAAAGCGAATTTTCCCAGCCTGGAATTGTTGATAAAGTTCAGCTAATACCTCAACATTATTGGCTTCAACACGGACAATACCAGCCGTTAACCAAGGACGAGTGCGGAACCGTAGTGCGATCGGCAGCAACCACCGAACAATCTGGAGTACCAGCAAGTTCAACCGTTGGGGAATGAATTTTAATGGTGGTTGAGTAGACTGAATCGATCTAGGCAAGTCGCTCTCCAGATTGTATTTCTAGCGATTGTACAACGTGGGGTCTTGGTTTTGTGTAGACCCAAAGAGAAGTTTATGCGCCAGAAGCTACTTGTTGTTAAACAATTCGCAATTCGCTTTTTCGCCCATTCGCAATTACGTTTTGTGTAAGCGTTGCGTTAGCGATAGCGCAGCGTTAGCGATAGCGCAGCGTTAGCGAGGAACGAGCGTCGGAACGAGCGTCGGAACGAGCGTCGGAACGAGCGTCTGGGGATTTAGACCCCAATCGCATTACAAGCAACCCTTCTTGGGATGGGGTTTTAAACCCTAAAACACAAGCGATAAAAATTAGTTTGGATGTTTAGGAAAATTTCGGAATAAATAAATTATCTGAGTACAGCATTTCATTAATTCGTAGCGAATTAAATTTGGCAATACCCTGCAATGCCAATGCATCGGCTAACAATGCCAATGCATCGGCTAACAATGCCAATGCATCGACTGACAATGCCAATGCATCGGCTGACAATGCCAATGCATCGGCTGACAATGCCAATGCGTCTCCTTGCATTAAAAACGTTACGATTTTACGCAAAGCTGTACTAAGTGCTGTAAAGTCACAGTTGACTTCATTATCTAGAGATTTCTCTAACTAATACCATTTCACTTTAATAATGATACAAAGTAGCTGGTAAGGGCAAGGCGCAATGCGCATTGCTGTCAACTTAACGTAAAAGCCATGTCCCGCAAGGAACTTAAGTTCCTTGCTAATAGCAAAAGTAATCTAAAGATTACTAAATATCCGTAAAAATCTTTAGTCTACTTCAGTAGACTTTAGCTAAAAGCCAAAGAACTTTAATTCTAG
>NZ_JAIVFR010000081.1 GCF_020829685.1 Nostoc sp. CHAB 5715
TTGGACGAACAAGTTGTTAGGCAAGCTGTACAACCAAAATCCTAAAAAAATAGGGTGCGTGAAGGCTTAACAGTGCGTTTAATGGAGACGATATTAATCTACAAGTTGCCGCGATTGAGGCAGGAGGAGATCGGAAAAATGTTTGAATTAAATGACTTGAGGCAAACTAGATTTTTCCAAGATGTTTTTGAAGAAGGTAAAAAACAAGGTAAGCAAGAAGTTTTTGAAGAAGCTAAACAAGAAGGTAAGCAAGAAGTTTTTGAAGAAGCTAAACAAGAAGGTAAACAAGAAGCTAAGTTAGAAATGATACCCCACTTGTTAGCGTTTGGTTTGAGTATTGAGCAGATAGCTCAAGCGTTAGGTTTGCACGAAGAATTTGTTAGGCAAGCTGCACAACCAAAATCTTAAAACAACTGATATATAGCTGACGGGGTGCAAAGTCTTGTACCCCAACATTTTGCTGAATTTTACTTAGTTATCACATTAAAATATGACTGCTTAAAATACTCATACTTTCGTACAAATTAACAACTAGCAGTAATTATTACAGAGTTTTAACAGTCATGAATTCAGTAGACGAGATTATTTAACGTCAGTAACTAAAAAACAATGATTCTGTTATTACTATTTTTTATTTGTTAAATATGTTACGAGTATAACAAACATAATAATTTAAAACAATCTCGTAAAAACTTTAGCTATTGTTAATGATTAATTCTTTTTTAATGAAATAGAATTCAATAAAAAAATATCTTAGTATTGAAAAATAAATATTGATAAACAGGTGAGACTTTACAAGCATTATCACCTACATCATGCATGGGAAACAATAGAAAAACACATAGCCGATGACTAACGTACTATGGCTACAAGGTGGTGCTTGTTCAGGCAACACCATGTCATTTCTCAATGCTGAAGAACCGACAGTCTGCGATTTAATTGCCGACTTTGGCATCAACTTACTTTGGCATCCATCCTTGGGATTGGAACTAGGCAACAGCTTACAAACACTGCTGCGAGATTGCATTTCTGGCACAATTCCTTTAGATATCTTGGTATTTGAAGGCAGCGTTGTTAACGCGCCCAACGGCACTGGCGAATGGAATCGGTTTGCCGATCGCGCCATGAAAGATTGGTTAACAGACCTTGCCAAAGTTGCTAAATTTATCGTCGCCGTGGGAGACTGTGCCACATGGGGAGGAATTCCCGCCATGTCACCCAACCCTAGCGAGTCGGAAGGTTTACAATTTCTCAAGCGCCAAGAAGGCGGCTTTTTAGGAAAAGACTTCCTGTCTCAAGCCGGATTACCTGTAATTAATATACCTGGATGTCCCGCCCATCCCGACTGGATTACGCAGATATTAGTTGCGATCGCTACTGGACGCATAGCAGACATTGCTTTCGATGAACTAAATCGTCCCCAAACCTTCTTTAACACTTATACCCAAACAGGTTGTACCCGCAACGTCCACTTTGCCTACAAAGCCTCAACCGCCGAATTTGGACAGCGTAAAGGATGCCTATTTTATGATTTAGGTTGTCGCGGCCCCATGACTCATTCCTCCTGCAACCGCATCTTATGGAATCGCGTCTCCTCCAAAACTCGCGCCGGAATGCCTTGTTTAGGTTGTACCGAACCAGAATTTCCCTTCTTTGACCTCAAACCAGGAACCGTATTCAAAACCCAAACAGTGATGGGAGTTCCCAAAGAATTACCGCCAGGAGTAAACAAAAAAGACTACGCCCTACTCACAATGATCGCCAAAGACGCCGCACCACCTTGGGCAGAAGAAGACTTTTTTACAGTTTAGTCATTTGTCATTGGTCATTAGTCATTAGTAAACAACAAATGACCAAGGACAAAAGACAAATGACAAAGGACAAATAACAAAGGACAAATAACAAATGACAATTCAATCATTAGACATTTCGCCCGTTGGTAGAGTTGAAGGCGATTTAGATGTCCGAGTTGACATCGAAAACGGAAGAGTAGTCAACGCCTGGACACACGCGGAACTATTTCGCGGATTTGAAGTTATCCTACGCGGTAAAGATCCCCAAGCCGGATTAATTGTCACGCCTCGCATTTGCGGAATTTGCGGCGGTTCTCACCTGACTTGTGCATCTTGGGCATTAGATACAGCTTGGGAAACAGAAGTTCCTCGCAATGCAATTTTAGCTAGAAATCTCGGACAAATTGTCGAGACAATTCAAAGCATCCCCCGCTATTTTTATGGACTGTTTGCTATTGATTTAACCAATAAAAAATACCGCAATAGTCGCTATTATGAGGAAGCTGTCAGGCGCTTTGCTGCTTTCACTGGCAAATCTTATGAACTAGGCATAACAATTTCCGCTAAACCCGTAGAAATTTATGCACTATTGGGCGGACAATGGCCTCATTCTAGCTACATGGTTCCTGGGGGTGTGATGTGCGCCCCCACTTTAACAGACATCACCCGCGCTTGGGCGATTCTAGAATACTTCCGCACCAATTGGTTAGAACCAGTGTGGTTGGGTTGTTCTTTAGAACGCTACGAACAAATCCAAACTTATGATGACTTTAGAAATTGGTTGGATGAAGACCGAAATCATCGAGATTCCGACTTAGGTTTTTATTGGCGCATGGGTTTAGATATCGGTCTAGATAGATATGGCGCTGGTGTTGGTAAATATGTCACTTGGGGATATTTAGCCCATGAAGATAAATACCAAAAGCCGACTATTGAAGGACGAAATGCGGCGATGATTATGAAAAGTGGAGTGTACGACAGCTTCGCAGACACTCACACTTTAATGGATCAGTCCTTTACCCGCGAGAATACAACTCACTCCTGGTACGATGAGGGAACGGCAGACATTCACCCTAGCGATCGCACCACTAAACCCACTGCGAATAATACAAAAGACTTCGATAACGCCTACTCTTGGTCGAGTGCAATCCTTCACAAAGACTTCGGACGTTTGGAAGCTGGCCCCTTAGCGCGTCAATTAGTTGCAGGTGGTAAACATGGCGAATCTTGGCAACATTACGACGGCTTTATCCTCAATGTCTTCAAACGAATGGGTGGTGCTAGTATTCATGTGCGTCAACTTGCACGAGTTCACGAAATTGTCAAGTTATATCGGCAAGCCGAACATTGTTTACGCGAATTCAAATTAAACGACCCCTGGTATATCAAACCCACAGAAAAAGATGGTCGCGGTTGGGGTGCAACGGAAGCGGCGCGGGGTTCTCTGTGTCACTGGGTAGAAGTGGAGGGCGGTAAAATTAAGAATTACCAAGTCATTGCCCCTGGTACTTGGAATATCGGCCCTCGTGATGGTGAAGGAATCCGTGGCCCCATTGAAGAAGCTTTAATTGGGACACCCATTTACGATTCTAGCGATCCGGTGGAAGTTGGTCATGTGGCGCGATCGTTTGATTCATGTTTGGTGTGTACAGTCCACGCCCATGATGCTAAAACAGGTGAAGAGTTAGCGCGTTTTCGTACCGCTTAAAATATGCTAATTTCTAATAGCTAATGGCTAATTATTTTTCAGTTAGTCATTAGCTGTGTTTTTAGTATGTTAGATATTATGCCATGATTAGAAATAGCTATGGCATGAGGAAAAAGTTTATGACTATAACTATAGAAGCTGTTTATGAACAAGGGGTACTCAGGTTATCACAGCCGATTCCATTAGCCGAAGGAACTCGTGTTGAAGTCACTGTGATTTCAACTGAGGCTAAACCTCAAAACAAAACTCCTAGAGATATTTAGGCACAAATTTCAGCCATGCCCTTAGAAGTAAGCAATGAGAAATTTTCTGGTCAAGATCATGACACTATTCTTTATCCTCCCCATAGTGCAACATGATCTTTGTAGATACCAGCGCCTGGTTTGCTAGTATTGTTCCTTCCGATACTGAGCATCAGGCAGCGTCTTCATGGGTTAATCAAAATATTCAGCCATTGCTAACAACAGATTACATTGTCGATGAAACCTTGACCCTTTTGAGAACCCGTGGAGAAACGTTGAGGGCAATCAGCTTAGGAGAGGCATTCTTTTCAGATAATCTGACGACCATTTATTACCTGACAGAAGAGGATATTCAACAAACTTGGCAGGTTTTCCGTCAGTTCTCAGATAAAAACTGGAGTTTCACGGACTGCGCCAGTCGGGTTGTGATGAATAAACTCCATTTAACTCAGGCATTCACTTTTGATCATCACTTTCGTCAATTTGGGTTCGTGAATGTTTTACCTTGAGAGTTGCGCGTTCGCGTAGCGTGCCGGAGGCAATCGCCCAAAAGACAAATTTACAACAGGCATTCTAACTGAGCCTTGGAGTCTAACGATGACGCTCATCAGCTGCTATAACCTCTGAAACTTAGGCAATATTTGAGCCAGCAGTCCCGCACAGCAAAGTGTTGGTCTGCTGAATAATTTGAAACTACCGAACAATATTAAAGACAGACTCATTCTCAATATCGCTCACCATTCGTTCATAGTGTTTAAATCAACACTAAAACTCTGTGCTGCTCTAATTTGACCTATCAAAAGTTTGAAAAACTTTTCTGGGGATGGTGGAGCAATAAGCAGAGGTATCGCTTCAGGAGAGTTGAAGGGCAAAATTGGATCAGCTAGATTCGGCTCAATATCTAACTTTCTCAAAATAAACTCCAACTCTGGTGTAATTTTCCCTTCTAAACTTTATGCGATCGCTCTACTCAAGAATCATAGTTACTGTCTATACCACCAAAGAAGCGATCGCTCTATTTACTCTCCAGAATAAGTGCTTAGGAAAACCAGTTGATTCTCCATCTCTTTTGTCGATCTAATTGTCATCAGCTTTAAAACTCGCCGCATTTGTTCGCCGACTGAATAATCTTGTGATGAAACAATAATACCTGAATGAGTTTGTCCTTCTGTCATGTAGAGGTTATGTAGCTGACAAAAATCACCAACATTGAATGTATAGAAAACGCGTTGCTGTTCAGTTGCAATAGCTAACTGTTCCTCATCGCTCAAACCAGTTGTACTTAGCTCCCCAACAGTTGTAACGTCTACTTTTCTTGCTCTTAATGCTCCTACTAATCGACGATCCATTGCATCTTCATCTATTAGCAGTCGTATTTTACTCATACTGACTGAACCATTTCAGTAGCAAGTTTTTCATAGCTTGACTTCTCAGCAACTAGATAAGCTTCAATCTCTTCCTGATTTGCATGATAATAAGTTAAAGCTGCATAAACTTGTGCAAGAGTCAAATTACCCATCCGTTCAACAATTTCTTCCGCATTCATTTTGTACCTTACTAAATACAATGAGTATGTGCAGAATTATATAGGTATTTATTATTATATTACCAGTAGCTTAATATTAAGTAAGATATGAGAATTAGTCACTGAGAGTTCAAGCTTTGCCGATGTCATCTGCCTATCTGCTAGTATCTCACGGAAGCCGCGATCGCCGCCCAGAAATTGCTATGCAGCAACTAGCAAAGCTGGTATGCAACAAATTGTCAGAAAACCACAACACATTAAATAGCGCACATCAGGTTGGTATAGCTGCTTTGGAAATGAATCCTCAGCCTTTACATGAGCAGATTCAAGAATTTGCTAAGAGCGCTTTTGGCAATGGCAAACTCCCTCAAAACGAGAATCGCCTCAAAATTGTACCGCTATTTCTGCTGCCGGGAGTGCATGTAATGACAGATATTCCCGCCGAAGTAGCACTAGCACAACAGGCTATTGGTCAGGATATCATGATTGAGTTGCAACCATACTTAGGCTCTCACCCCAATTTAGAGAAATTGCTGGCAAAGCAAATAGCTGCTATAAAAGCACAAGCATGGATTCTATTAGCTCATGGTAGCCGTCGCCCTCTTTCCCAAGAACCTGTGGAAGCAATGGCGGCCAGTTTGGGAACAGTAGCTGCTTATTGGGCTGTCCCTGGTAGTTTAGAATCACGGGTGAAAGAGTTGGTAATTGGTGGTTATAAAGAAATTGCAATTCTGCCATACTTTTTATTCGCTGGTGGAATAACCGATGCGATCGCAGCCTCAATAGAGGAGTTAAAATTACAATTTTCTGCGGTGAATTTCCAATTGGCACAGCCACTGGGAGCAAGTGCAGAATTAGCCGAGATAATTTGGGATTTAACAGATAGATGAACCGCACAGAAAAACAGGAGAACAAGTATTTGGGAAAGGTTTATTTAGTAGGTGCGGGGCCAGGAGATCCAGGACTAATTACCCTAAAGGCAAAAGGTTTATTGGAATGTGCAGATGTAGTTATCTATGATGCCTTGGTGAGTCCGCCAATTCTGGCAATGATTAATCCCCAAG
The DNA here is from genome assembly GCF_020829685.1 of Nostoc sp. CHAB 5715. Classification (GTDB taxonomy): domain Bacteria; phylum Cyanobacteriota; class Cyanobacteriia; order Cyanobacteriales; family Nostocaceae; genus Nostoc. The sequence continues at coordinate 6,333 of NZ_JAIVFR010000081.1, forward strand.
CCGAGCAAATTAACGCTGGTAAGCGGAGGGGGAAACATTCGCTGTTCCAGGAAGAAACAACTCAATTGCTGATTGAGAAAGCGCACGATCATGCAATTGTGGTGCGCTTAAAGGGTGGCGATCCTTTTATTTTTGGTCGCGGTGGCGAAGAGATGGAAGAATTAGTCAACGCGGGAATACCAGCGGAAGTTGTGCCAGGTATTACATCGGGGATTGCAGCCGCAGCATACTCAGGTATTCCATTGACTCATCGGCTGTATAGTTCTTCGGTGACATTTGTTACTGGTCACGAGGCGGCAGGTAAGTATAGACCGAAAGTGGATTGGAATGCGATCGCGCACGGTTCCGAAACCATTGTAATTTATATGGGAATTCACAATCTGCCTTATATTGTGGAACAGTTAAGTGCGGCTGGGTTGAATTCAAAAACGCCTATTGCTTTGGTGCGCTGGGGTACGCGCCCAGAACAAGAAGAATTGATTGGTACTTTAGAAACAATTGTAGAGCAGGTAGAGCAAACTGGATTTGGTGCGCCTGCGATCGCAGTCATTGGACAAGTAGTAAATATGCACAGTATTTTGTCTAGTTGTCGTCCAGTTTGATGGTTGGCGCAAATGTGAAATCCACTGTCTTTAAGTTTCTCGAATCCAAAAAGCCAATCCTCCGGCACGGCCACGAGCTGCAATAAAATCTTCCGTCACTAAAAAGAAGCCAAAGAAAGGTAGTTTAGCTATAGGTTGGTTGTAGAAATCTTCTGTTTGAACTTTACCAGAACGCATTGGTCTGTTATAAACAACACGACCAAATAGACTAATAAGCATCTGGTTAAAGTCAAACGCCAATAAATTTTTCTTGTTGAAATATTGCACTGGCCCCGTGAGGTTCAACAAAACTGGGCCAAATTCAACCTGATTACTAATTTCGCCCCTGTCTGAATCCTGTGCCAAAGTGACATTAAAGGAAACATTGACTCTGATAAACTTGGGTACATACAAACCCTTGCCTAATACAATTGTGCCTTGCTCTCTGACTTTCTTAGTGCCAGTGGCAAAGCAAAGTTGCCATTTGCCCAGAAGAGACTCAAACGGATAAGTTAACCGTTCCTGCTTGGCAGATTTTTCTGCTTGTAGCAACGCATTTACTAATATTTCAGCACTAGGGGGTGTGCCTCTCTGTCCTCGATACGCAGCCGCAGCTTGGGATAGCACACTCACAAAGTCAAATGTCGCTTTAGATGTCAAATTAGCTGTCATAATGGCACTCTGGACTTAACTATAATTCTTTGCTTTTTTGATGATTGTACCGTTATAGGGAACAAAGAAGAGGTAATTTCATAGTTGGTTTTGAAATTTTTTTTGGGATTCTAGTGTCTTGCATGAGGTAGATTGATTCTCTGTCCGCTATGCGTATCAAGCTTTAAAAGTAGGGGTACGGTAGCTCAAGCCGCCGCTTCCCCTGCAACGCCAGCTTCTTGTTTATGACCAAATTCTGTGACAATGGTTAACAATATGCAATAAGCCGGAATACTGAATCTAAAGTACTCATGAGCCAGAGTTTTCAAAACAGCCCTTTGCCACGCAAACCTGTTCAATCATATTTCCATTGGTTATACGCTTTCTGGAAATTCTCTCGTCCTCACACGATTATTGGTACAAGTCTGAGTGTGTTAGGTTTGTATTTTATTGCCATTGCAATTAGTAATCCTACTGATTCCCTATTCCCTACTCCCCATTCCCTACTCCCTCTCTTAGGTGCATGGATTGCTTGTCTATGTGGCAATGTCTACATTGTGGGGCTGAATCAATTAGAAGATGTTGATATTGACAAGATTAATAAGCCTCATTTACCGTTGGCATCAGGTGAGTTTTCTCAACAGATGGGGCAATTAATTGTTGCTTTTGCTGGGATTTTGGCGCTAGTTGTGGCATGGCTAACTGGGCCATTCTTATTTGGCATGGTAGCAATTAGTTTGGCCATTGGTACTGCTTATTCATTACCGCCAATTCGCTTGAAACAGTTCCCATTTTGGGCAGCGCTGTGCATTTTTTCGGTGCGCGGCACGATTGTTAATTTAGGATTGTATTTGCACTATAGTTGGGTGCTGAAACAAAGCCAAGTAATTCCGCCTGTGGTGTGGGTGCTGACGTTATTTATCTTGGTATTTACCTTTGCGATCGCAATTTTTAAAGATATACCAGATATGGAAGGCGATCGCCTATATAATATCTCTACTTTCACTATCAAACTCGGTTCGCAAGCTGTGTTTAATCTAGCTCTTTGGGTGATAACTGTCTGTTATTTGGGGATAATTTTAGTTGGTGTGCTAGGTATGGCCTCAGTTAACCCCATATTTTTGGTAATTACTCATTTAGCCCTGCTAGTTTGGATGTGGTTGCGGAGTTTGGCAGTAGACTTACAAGATAAAAGTGCGATCGCTCAATTCTATCAATTTATCTGGAAACTATTTTTTATCGAATATCTAATTTTTCCTATCGCCTGTCTTTTGGCTTAGACAATGCTAGAAACCTTTTTTACTAGTTCTATTATCCCTGCTGTTGTAGTTGTTCTTAGTCTATCAATTCTTGGCTATTTCGCTTGGAAAACTTTGATTACCTCAGACTTGTTTCAAAAAGGAATCAATCTTTCTCAAGCCAAAGATTACCAAGGTGCAGAAGCAGCATTTCGTAAAGTGATTTCCCTCAACTCTACTAATGATGTGGTGCGCTTGTTTTTGGGAGATGTTTTAAACCAGCAAGGACAAGTAGAAGAAGCAACAGAATTATTCCGGGAAGTGATTCGCCGCAGTCCAAAAAATCCTGATGCTTACTTGCGTCTGGCAAATATTCTCATGCAGCAAGAGCGAGAAGAGGAAGCTAAAACTAACCTGCTACAAGCTAAAGATTTATTGCAAAAACAACGCCAACCTGAAAAAGCTAAAAAAATAACTCAACTGTTAGATAAAATGAGTGAAAAGTTAAGTCCATCTTAAGTTAAGTCAGAATTGCGGAGGTAAGAATTCAGCACTCAGGAGTCATACCGTTTCTTTGTAAAGCTGCATATATTTCCCCCCCGGCTACGCCGTCCCCCCAATGCATTGGGGGGAATACAGGGGGGTCTTATTATGTGCATCTTCATACAGAATTGGTATCAGAAGTCAGAATTTATAAAAGGTTTGATATCAAAAGTACATTCATCCCTTCAAGTTATCTCCTGAGCTTTCCACTATTCTGACTCCTGAATTCTTACTTGCGGAGATTAAATTTTCCTATTCCTTCTCTAATTTTTTACATTCCCCTCATAATGGGGAGAATGCTTTTGTTTTGCAATTTACCAGTGTCTGCCGTAATATCCGCAATTCTCGCAAGTTTGGCCACTTCCGCCATAGTCCTTAAAATTCTAATTTGATGCGCTATAAGCTTCATAGCCACAATGAATTGATTTAGAGTTTAGATGAGAAAATTTTGGTGATTTTGAAATATTGTTTTTTTGCAAACATCTACACTAAGAGTGTTTTTGGGTTTCTAAAGACATATTATAGTCTCCTTAAGCAGTACAGCAACTAGACATACTGCATCAGTAATATTTTAATATTAAAATAGTATAGCGATTCTCGTTTGAACGAGGTACATCGGTAGGGGCGCACATATGTGCGGTAACTGTTATATCAAGCGAGGACAAGAAAGATCCAAATCGACACTTCTATGTGAGTAGACTTGTATCAAGTTAGGTTAATCATTTATAATTCCTGCTATAACTCCGCTAAAGGTAGGCTTTTATTCCCCTTTTGGCAAGCCTACTGTGTACACATAAGTCGAAAAATTTTCTACCCACATTTTTTGTCAAAGTGAAACTGTCACACTCATTGACATCCCGCCCAGAACTGAAGTTCAGGGCTGATAGCGAAAGTCCACTCAAGTGGACTGAATTGATTATTTAGTTTAGTCCACGCTTAGTAGACTTCATCGGTGAGACTTGGAATTTATTCCGAGGCGGGATAGAAAAGCAGTGCGAGATTTATTAATAAAGATATGGCTGCGGCAATACTTGTGTGGTACAGCGTAGCCGCGCAAACAGAAAGGGACTGGGGTGTTTTTATGATGGCAATTAGCCGTACTCGATATTACATGTAAACCAAGCAGGTAAAGTAATAAAAATGCTGAAAAACAAGAATCTACTGGTAGCAGCTATTATCTGCTTGTGTTTGAGTAATGGGAATACTGCCTTTGCTAAAGATTTTGGCGTTGTTTTATCAAAAATTTCAGACTCAGATCAAGCAGCAGTTGCTGAGAACAAAAACGCAGTTGCTAATTTCGAGCAAGGAAGCAATCTCTATAAACAAGGAGATTTTAAAGGAGCAGAGGCGGCTTTTCGGAAAGCAATTGAACTAGAACCCAACTTTGCCCAAGCTTATATTGCTTTGGCAAATACTCTCGACGATCAAGGTAAACCACAAGAAGCGATCGCTATTTACAAAAAAGCCATTAGCCTCGATCCGAAAAACTCTGAAGCATACTTTAATTTGGGTTTGACTTTAGCAAGACTCAATCAGTTAGAAGCTGCGATCGCACAATATCAAAAAGCTATCAGCCTTGATGCCAACTATGCAGACGCTCACTATAACTTAGGAAATGCTCTCTACGCTCAAGGCAAGCTAACAGAAGCAATCACCGCATATACAGCAGCTATTCGCCTCAAAACCAATTATGCCCCAACTTATACCCGTCTGGGAAATGTTTTTTACGATCAAGGTGAGCTAGCAGAAGCAGTTACTCAGTACAAAAAATCCATTAGCTTTGATCCCAAATATGCAGAGGCTCACTATTACTTAGGGAACGCCTTGTATGCTCAAGGAAAGCCAACAGAAGCGATCGCCGAATATACAGCAGCCATTCGCCTCGCTCCAAAAAATCCCGCAGGTTATAATGCCTTGGGAAATACTCTGTACGCTCAAGGCAAACTAGAAGAAGCGATCGCATATTACAAAAAAGCCATAAGCTTCGATCCCAACTATGCAGACGCTCACTATAATTTAGCAAGCGCTTTTTACGCTCAAGGCAAGCTAACAGAAGCAATCGCAGATTATACCGAAGCGATTCGCCTCGATCCCAAACATGCACAAGCTTACACGGGTTTGGGAAATGCGATGGACGATCAAGGTAAACCCCAAGAAGCGATCGCCCATTACAAAAAAGCCATTAGCCTTGTACCCAACGATGCATTCACTTACTATAATTTGGGAATCACTTTAGGAAGAGAACAACAGCTAGAAGAAGCGATCGTTAATCTCAAAAAAGCCAGAGAGTTATTCCAAGCTGAGGAAAACAAGGAGATGGTTGAGCAAGTTGATCAGCTAATCCAAAAAATGAATATCCGAACGAATTGAATAAAGGGCAATACAGTTCAGTTAAGCATTTCTTCCTTCTCTCTGCGTCCTTGGCGTCTTGGCGGTTCGTTAAAAAAATTGACTTTGTAACATAGTTTTAGCCTTAACTGAACCGTATTGGAATAAAGGGGATTGGGAATTGGGCATGGGGCATTGGGCATGGGGCATGGGGCATGGGGCATTGGGCATGGCAGCAGAGGAGTGAAGTTCTGATCTGCGTCCGTGAGTATTAAGTAGTTGTGCAAAATTAAATATACATTTGTCATTGCGAGTGGAGCGAAGCGAAACGAAGCAATCGCAAGGGCTTTGGATTGCTTCACTTCGTTCGCAATGACATAAATAAATTTTGCGTAACCACTTAAAGACTCGTTGGCGAGTATTAAAGACTCGTTGGCGAGTATTAAAGACTCGTTGGCGAGTATCAAAGACTCGTTGGCGAGTATCAAAGACTCGTTGGCGAGTATCAAAGACTCGTTGGCGAGTATCAAAGACTCGTTGGCGAGTATCAAAGACTCGTTGGCGAGTATCAAAGACTCATTCACGAGTATTAAAGAATC
>NZ_JAIVFR010000820.1 GCF_020829685.1 Nostoc sp. CHAB 5715
CAATGAAGCAGTATTTAGTAAGTCAGGGAAGTTCTTGACTGATATGCAAGAACAGCTACTAAAAGAAAGTTGGCACAATACAACTTATGAAGAAATAGCAAATAAATATAACTATAGTCCTCAATATGTAAAAAATGCCGGTCAAGAATTATGGCAAATTCTTAGACAAGCATTAGAGGATAATACAGTTAATAAAAGTAATTTTCACTCAGCATTAGGACGCTACAGACGTAACTTGCATAAAGTAGCAGAGAATTCTATATCTTCCAATCAAATAGTTAATCCAACTTGTATTTCTGAAACAGAAATCAAAGACTTGGTAAAAAAAGCACGGCAAAAAATCAAATCTTATCTCCAAGAACGCTGCGGCAAAGTCAAGGTGCTGGATATGGAGCAGCCCATTGGATTAAATGATATATATACTAACGTCAACATCCTAGAGAAAATAGTTGGACGCAGAGGGTTAAGCCTTGAAGAATTACAGCAGAACTTGAAGAGTCTAAAATTAGATGAATTTGACCGCTTCGGTTTGTGCAAAGTAACAGAAGCACGTATTCCAGGAATAGAGGCAGTAAAACGTCATTCTAAGTTAATGGTTTTGGGTAAACCAGGTGCCGGAAAAACAACTTTTCTTAAGTATTTAGCGATTCAATGCATTGCCGGAGAATTTAAACAAGATTATATTCCTCTTTTTATTCCGCTTAAAGAGTTTGCTGAAACTGAAAACAGACTAAAACTACAAGATTATATTATCAAACAGATTATTAATAGAACGATAAACGATATTCAAATAACTGAGATTATCAAAAGTGGTAAATTTCTGATTTTACTTGATGGTTTAGATGAGGTTAGAGAAGAAGATAGTAGTTGGGTTATTAATCAAATTAAGGTTTTTTCAGAGCAATATTATCATAATAATTTTGTTATTACTTGTCGGATAGCAGCTAGAGAATATACTTTTGAACAGTTTACCGAGGTAGAAGTAGCTGATTTCGATCATCAACAAATAGAAATATTTATTAATAAATGGTTTCAGCAAAAAAATGATTTAGAAGCGTCTAAAAGATTCCAGCGACAGTTAGAGATAAATAAGCCAATTAAAGAATTAGCAAATAATCCTTTACTGCTGACCTTGCTATGTTTGGAATTTGCCGATTCTGGCGACTTTCCTTCTGACCGTGCAGAATTATACAATAGAGCTATTCATACGCTACTGAGAAAATGGGATGCTAAACGCGGTATTGTGCGCGATCGTGGAGATGATATTTATAAAAAGTTATCAGTTAAGCATAAAGAAGATTTACTTAGTCAAGTTGCATGGACTACATTTGAGCGCAACGAATACTTTTTTAAGCAAAGAGATATACAGCAATATATTGAAAACTATATACGCAATTTACCTCAAGTTAAAACTGACCTAGAAGCATTACGAATAGATAGTGAAATGGTACTCAAGTCTATTGAGGCACAACATGGCTTATTAGTAGAAAGAGCAAGAAGCATTTATTCTTTTTCTCATCTCACATTTCAAGAGTTTTTCACAGCTAGAGAGATTGTTTACAGTTCTAATACTGATAATCTCTGCACAACTTTAGTTAATCATATTAGTGAAAAACGTTGGCAGGAAGTTTTTCTACTAACAGTAGCAATGTTAAAAAATGCAGATAAATTGTTGCAGTTAATGAAATACAATATTGATGCTCTGCTAGCAGCAGATGATAAATTACAGAAGTTTTTGACTTGGGTTGAAGAAAAATCTTGTTCTATAGAAGCCTCCTACAAATCTGCTGCTGTTCGAGCCTTCTACGTTGCCCTTGGTCGCTCCCTTGACCGTGTTCGTGCCCTCGATCTAGACCTCGCTCTCGACCTTGTTCTTGCTCTTGCTCTCGATCGCTCCCTTGACCTCGCTATTGATCGCGCCCTCAACCTCAACTTCGCCCCCAACCTCGATCGCGCACTTGCTAAAGCCCCAGATGGAGCTATCATTCGCTCACTTGTCCGCGTCCGCGCCCTCGATGGAGTCCTAGGCCGAGCTTACAGTCCACAGCTACAGCAATTACTGCAACAACTCAAAGAGCAAATCCCTAACCCAAAAGATGAAAAGTTGTTCGTGCAATGGTGGCAAGAAAACGGTCAAGCTTGGTCTGAAAAACTTAGAAGTGCAATGATTGAACATCGCAATATCGGTCACAACTGGCAATTTAGCGACTCTCAAAATGAACTATTGAAGCAGTATTACGACGCAAATAAGCTACTGGTTGAATGTCTAAATAGTGATTGTTATGTGAGCCGCGAAGTCCGGCAGGAAATTGAGGATACATTACTATTACCTATGCGGAAGATATATATGTACTTCAGTTAAGTAGGTCGGCGTGAATATTTATCGTTGGGATGAGGCAAGAGGCAGAGAAATTTTAGATTTTAGATTTTAGATTTTGGATTAAAGAATCTAAAATCCAAAATTGAAAGGACAGGAGGAAAATTCAATCCTTGGTTCAAGCGAAGCAAGCTATGCGTAATGTTCCGCAGAAAAGCTATTATCTGTTAAGGAATAACTGTTAATCTACCTGATTTTGGGCTTAACCGAGAAGTATTGAGAGGGGGCAGTTCTTGCAGGGGAAGATGAGGGAGATGAGGGAGATGAGGGAGCAGGGGAAGAAGAATTATTGATTAATGCCCAATGACAAATGACAAATGACAAATGACAAATGACAAATGACAAATCATTACCGATATATTATTTTTTACAAACCCTATGGCGTTCTGTGCCAGTTTACAAAAGATGCTCCCACACATAGCACCCTGAAAGATTATATTGATGTACCTGATGTGTATCCTGTGGGACGCTTAGACTGGGATAGTGAAGGGTTGCTGCTGTTAACGAACGATGGGCAATTGCAACATCGTCTCGCCCATCCGCGTTTTGGTCATAAACGTACTTACTGGGTACAGGTAGAGCGAATTCCAGATGCAGATGCGATAAAAAAATTGCAAACAGGTGTGGAAATTCAAGATTACCGCACTCAACCAGCAGAAGTTAGGATTTTACCACAAGAACCACAGTTACCTGAACGCAATCCGCCGATTAGATTTCGCAAAAATGTACCGACAGCTTGGCTGGAAATGACTTTGACAGAGGGAAAAAACCGCCAAGTACGGCGTATGACTGCGGCTGTAGGGTTTCCGACTTTGCGACTGGTCAGGATCAGCATAGCCCACTTACAATTAGATGACCTACAATTGGGTCAATGGCGCGATCTCACCACATCTGAACTTCAATTTCTGCATAATTTCAGTAAATCGAAAAGTTTTCTTTCAAAGGCGAATGCCATATAACAATTGACACTCCCCATGCATGAATGCGGGGGATTCTTCTCTGAGTGAGCCAACTTACCCAAGCAGGTTTGCACCAACTAGGACAGAGGTCGATTCTCCAGAAGCGTTGCTTGCGTCAAGCGCAAAGGTTCCGACGTGCCCCGT
>NZ_JAIVFR010000821.1 GCF_020829685.1 Nostoc sp. CHAB 5715
GCGCAGACTCGCCAGATGGGGCTGATGTTCCGGGATAATATAGCCTTAGAAGACGGCAAAATACCTGAGCATAGTTTATCTATGTTTAGGAGCGTATTGAAATCAAATTTATACTTCCCTTACACAGGGCATACCCATATAAAAACTCAATACGGCCCTGTAGAGGTAATTGATTATCAAGCAGGTGGCATAAATGCTGTTGGAACCATTGATATATTACAAGAGATATTCGACGGCAGTTTACATCTGTTTGCTAGCTATGACTACAACTTCTTTGACTTGTCCCTTATTGATCAGTTAATGCAGGAATACATTGCTCAGATAGAGGAATTATGCTCACTGACAATTCAACCCCAACAGTCAACAGAGCTGCTATCAATATCACAAGCAGATGCGAAAATTGAGTCCACAATTCGACAGGTAGCGGAGGAAATTTGTCACTACCAAATTAGTTCTGATGAAATGGATAAAGATATAGAGGCAGATTTAGGTGTAGATTCCCTAGAACGTATCCGCATTATTACCCGCTTGGAAAAGCTAATTGGGAAAGTCGATCGCCAAGCCTTACTAAGTTGCAGGAGTTTACAAGAAATGGCAAACACACTTAGTACAGCATTTCATTAATTCGTAGCGAATTAATTTTGGCAATACCCTGCAATGCCAATGCATCGGGTAACAATGCCAATGCATCGGGTAACAATGCCAATGCATCGGGTAACAATGCCAATGCATCGGGTAACAATGCCAATGCATCGGCTGACAATGCCAATGCGTCCCCTTGCATTAAAAACGCTACGATTTTACGCAAGCTTAATTTATCGAACCGCCAAGACGCCAAGAACGCCAAGAATTCGTAGAGCGTGCGTAAGTCCTATCTTAGAGAGGCTTTGCCAACGCGCAGCGTCTCCAAGAGTTGGACGCAGAGAGAAGGAAGAAATGCTTAACTGAACTGTATTGCGATATCAACTTCTCCCTTGGCGCTAGCCTCTCCCTTTGGGAGAAGGGGAGACGCTACGCGTAGCAAGATCCCCGTAGGGGTGCGGTAGAAATCAGAGTTTGAGAGATATTTTGCGTAAGTCCTAGAAGATTCAAAAGCGTTCGACTGAGCGCTCACGCCGAAGTCCAAAATTTAAAAAGGTCTGAGAGGAAGCGAATTTAAACGCGAGAAGAAATCTAAAATCCAAAATCTAAAACTTTAGAGGGAAATAATTGAGATGAGCAATATTACAGAAATTCCTTACCTGAAAATTGTAGAACAAGTTCACCAAACACCTGAGGCGATCGCAGTTCTACATCAAGAAACTAAACTTACTTACGCCCAGTTACATCGCTTTTCTAATCAACTGGCCAATTATTTGCGGACTCAGGGTGTAGGCCCAAACACTCTTGTCGGCATCATGACACAGCGCAATCCTTTAATGCTAGTGGGAATTTTGGGCATCCTCAAAGCTGGGGGGGCTTATGTTCCTCTTGATCCTTCTTACCCAGGCGAACGCATCGGTTACATTCTCGAACACGCCAAGATTAGCACTTTGCTAACTGAGTACCAAGTAACTAACAAACTTGAAGAGTGCTTGGATGCGGCGTTACCATTGCATACTTTGCTGTTCTTGGACGATGGCGATGGGTTCGTCCCCAGCAAAGAACTAAACTTACTTAGTAAAGATACTTGGTCTACTTTCTCAGATCAAGATCCGCCCTATACTAATGATCCCGATGATTTGATGACGGTTCTATATACTTCTGGCTCCACCGGACGCCCCAAAGGAGTAATGCTCGACCATCGGGGTTACATGAACCGCCTACGCTGGATGCAAAATACATTCGGGCTGAAACCTGGAGATAGAGTTGCTCAAAAAACTTCTTTCTGTTTCGATATCTCCGTTTGGGAACTTTTCTGGACGTTGATGGAAGGAGCTACTATTTGCCCAGTGGAAAGGGAAACAGTAATCAATCCTTGGAAATTCGCTCAGTGGATCAAGGATACTCAAATCAATGTTATGCATTTCGTGCCTTCATTGTTTGGCGAATTTATCAGTGCTTTAGAAGATGAATCTTGGGAATTTCCTGGCTTACGCTGGTTAGTTTTTAGTGGTGAAGCTTTGCCCTTACCTTTTATCCAACGTTGGATTGACAAGTATGGAACGGGTACTGGACTAGCAAACCTCTATGGCCCAACTGAGGCATCCATTGACGTGACTGCTCATATCATTGAGCAACGTCCTAATGAACAAGTGACTAATCAAATTCCCATCGGCAAAGCCATTGATAATGTTTACATCAAGATTTTAGATGAGCAAATGCAGCCAGTCGTACCTGGGCAGTTGGGAGAACTTTGGATTGGAGGTGTACAACTTGCCAAAGGTTACTTAAATGATTTGCAACGCACATCAGAAGCTTTTCGCCTCAATCCCTTTCTCCAAATTCCCGGAAATTATCTCTATCGGACTGGGGATTTGGCGAAGGAATTGCCAGACGGTAGTTTTGAATATCACGGACGTATCGACAACCAGGTAAAAATTCGGGGTTTTCGTGTAGAACTAGGAGAAATCGAGAGCGTTCTTAATACTCATCCAGCCGTGCGCGAAGCAGCGGTTTTAGCTGTAGATTATGGGGCTGGGCAGAAGAGATTGATAGCTTGGTTGTCTGGAAACAAGGTGGACAATCGACAAATCAAGGAACATCTCTCCCGACTACTACCTGATTATATGATTCCCCAACGTGTGGAATGGTTGCCCAGTTTGCCTAAGAATCATAATGGCAAGCTGGATCGAAACGCTCTCCAGGCGCTGCTGAATGAGAGTCAGCCGAAGAAAAAACCGGACGAAACCATTGATGCTGCTCAGGAATACTTACCACTGGGGCCAGCGCAGCAATGGTTGGTTACATACTTCGAGCCTCCTTATCAGTGGATGGGGTATACACGTTTTCGCTACCGCCAAGCTTTGAATCTCGACGTTTTCAACAAAGCTTTCAATTTGATGATGGCACGGCATCCTGCTCTGCGTACTTTGTTTGTGCAACGCAATGGACAATGGCAGCAACAAGTCATGGGTACAGAAAAGCAATTTCCTGTAGATTTCTTTGATGGTAGTCACTTGAGTGCAGCCGGACGCGATCGTGAAATTCGCTCTCGCATCGAGCAAAGCAGTCAAAAACTGCGTCTTGAGCAGTGGCCGCTATTAGCAACAATCGTGGTCAAAGTTGATGAATCAACCTACGACATCACCATGATTGCCCACCATATCATCGCTGATATGCTGAGTACAACTGTGCTATTTAAAGAACTTTGGTACGCTTATGACCAGATTTTGGTGGGTGGTGTGCCTAGTTTTGAAAACCCCTCGCCACCTTCCTACGCAGATTTTGTCCGTCTGCTTGTGGAAGAAGACAAAAAAGGAGCTTTGGCCAGCCACGTTGATTATTGGAAATCCCAATTTCCTTCTCGACAATATGCGTTTCATGTTCCCTTTG
>NZ_JAIVFR010000822.1 GCF_020829685.1 Nostoc sp. CHAB 5715
TCCGATCTCATCACTAATAACATCGTCTTAGGTGGTTGGGCTGGATACACCAACAGCCGTACATTAAATGGCGATCGTGGAGAGGTTGACATTTGGAACTATGCCGTCACTCTCGGCTTTCCTGACCTCGGTAAAGAAGGTAACTTAGCAGGTATCATCGCTGGTATAGAGCCGAGAGTAACAAGTTCTAACGTCCCAGGATTGGATAGAGATGCGGATACATCCTATCATCTTGAGGCGTTCTACCAGTATAAGTTGACTGACAATATTACCATTACCCCAGGAGTCATCTGGTTAACATCCCCAGATCATAACAATGACAACGATGATGTTGTGATTGGCGCACTGAGAACCACATTTAGTTTCTAATTCTTAAAATCTTACTTAAAGACGCAAATTTATTCTTTGTGTCTTCGCTTTTTTGGTTCAAAAATAAAACCCAGCAAAAAATACTGGGTTTTATATCTTCAAACGAGAACGAGATTGTTAATTTTTCAGACAGAGTAAATAGATTATTTTAAATTAACTTTGATTTCCGTTTCACAAATGAACCAGCACTCATAACACCGAACGCTAGCAAGCCCAATATTGCAGTAGGTTCAGGGACACTAGCTAGTCTGTAGCTATGGTTATCAGTTTCAAATGCAAGACCAGTTGATCTTAAAACTACTTTATCAAAACTCTCTCCTTTATCTGCTAACAAATTAACATAGACATTATTTGCATCACCACTCTGTGCACCATTGGCTGGAGCGCCTGGGACATCTGCACCACTAAATGTTTTTAGTAGCTTACCTCCGCTATAGACATCCACATAGTTATATCTGTCTATTGATCCCCAGTAGAGACCAAAGTAATCAATAGACTTAGCAAAGGTAATAGTTTGATCGCCAGTGTTTCCTAAAATATTTTGACCGTTAGCTTGTGCACCTTTTGGCGCAACCGTTAGATAGTAGCTGGTATCACCAAAGGGGGTAGCATATTGACCAGCTACACTCAGTTTGACAATTCCATTGGTTGCAGAGTAAGTAGCAAATCCGTTTGGATCGGTTGCTGTCCCTGAATTGAAGTTGATCGTTGTAGCTCCTTGAATATTAGTGTATTGACCTTCTCCTGCAACAGGTGTGGAACCTCCTTTAATCAGGCTAACAGCGCTAGCTGGGTTAGCACTCATGAAAACAACTGCTGTTCCAACCAAGGCTAATAGTTTTTGCAGAGTAGACATTGATTTATTTCCTTAAGCATTTGATGTTTATAGCTTGGCATGTCAGGCTGGCATTTGTGTAGTAAGTAGCAATCATTTTTACCAAATAAAAATATTTAGCTAATAACTTTAAAAACAGTAAAACGTTTTTATATAAAGGATGTCAAGGCAATTTTATAAAAATAAGTTAAGTGTATTTACTATAAAAAATTAATTAGTAGTATAATTACTTAACTGATATCTAGAACTATGCCGCCACACTGGCTTTCCCGGTTATTGGTAAAAAAGGTAACATTAGATGATATCGTGATTGGTACAGTGAGAACCACATTTACTTTCTAATTTTTAAAATCTTACTTGAAGACACAAAGGATAAATTTGCGTCTTTTCTACGGTTCCAACAAAGAGTAGCGACTTGTTGCTAAGTAGGTAGGCATAATTAAACATAAGATCAAACCTCACCCTCAGCTTAACTGAACTGTATTGACACCAACCTACTATCGTTACCATCAGATTAAATTATGTTGAGGTGTAGAGTTGGCTCCTGTGCAGTCAATTTTAAAGATGTATGCTAAAATAGCTCGTTTGTGTCTAGACTGACTATTTTTTTAGCTTGTTGTCCAATTCAAAAATCAGGTTTGCACAGCAAATTCTTCTGGTTCTATTCCCCAATTTACCCAGCGAATTGCTTCACGCGCTGAGTTAATATTCGGTGGAACTCGCAAGGCGTGAATAAAGCTTGTGCTAGGGCAAGTCATTTTTAATAAGTAAATTGATTCTTCATCAACATCAGCATCAATTTTTAATAGTGTATATTCAGCCCAAGTATCTAATTCAATAGCTTGCAATTCTTCGCAAATTCTAGTGTAACCGATACCCTGAATTAGTACTCGCCGTAGTTCGGCATTTTCTTCTGTTAAAAGCCAACTAGCTTGCCATTGCTGCGGGTGGATTTTACCGTATTTTTCAGGCAAGGTTACGCCGTGGTAGGAGTAGAGGCTATATCCATCAATAAATTCAATGGCTGGTTCGCCTTCTGCGTGGAGACGATTTTGATTGTCGAAGCGTAGGTGAAGGGGGCGATCGCATACTATACAAATTTTTTCAAATGGAGAAATCCAACCACAAAACCTTGATAGAGACTGTAAGGTTTTCCATCTCATTTTGCTGTAAGAACAATTTAATACAGATACATAAAAATCTACCCAACAACAATGACTAGCCAAATGTTGTGATTTTAACCAAAGACGATCTAAATTAATTTTTTTAATTTTTAATTTTGATTTCTTTTCTAATACATATTCCAAGATAACAAAATCTCGGTTAAAAATAGGTAAATCTCTAAGAAGCTGTGTATTTAGTTGATATGATAATTCTAAATTTTTATTTGTTAAATCTGTAAAAATATAGTTCATCAAATTATTATTTAAATTGATGAAATTTATGTTATTAGAATTTAATTTAGGATGTTTTTTAAGAAGCATTGTTAAACCAGCATAAAAACTGTCACAAAAAATAATTTCCGGCTGTTGTTTACCGATAGCTGTATATGCAGCTTTAACAACTTCCGCCGCCTTTTCTCTATCAATTCTCTCAGTTGAAAGCGCGATCGCTCTCCACTTTTTCCAATAAACTGGAATCAAAGCCTCTTGCTCAGGCGTTAACTTTTCAATCAGCGACATAACGCCAACCTTCAGGCTCGTATTCTCGTTGAATTTTCACCATCCAGTCACCTTGGGGAATAGAAATAGCTTTATGCTCCTCATGGGCAAGCAATGCCAACTCTGAAAACACACGCAAATAGAGTGTGCTATCTTTTTCGTATAATTCTGCGTTTCCTTCAGTAATGCGATGCTTATGCCCTGTAACTTCGCCTTCTGCCAAAGTTAAGTGAGGTATTTTTTGTCCTTCAATTTGTTGCACAGGCAGTAAGATTACATCACCTTGACAAATCGGTTTCATAGTTTTGCTTTCCTGACATTTGCTCTCAAGTTTGGTTTAATTTTGGCACAAGCTCTTAGGGATTGGGCATTGGGCATTGGGCATTGGGCATTGGGAATTGGGCATTGGGCATTAGTTATTTCTCCCTCATCTCCCTCATCTCCCTCATCTCCCTCATCTCCCTCATCTCCCTCATCTCCCATTCCCCACTCCCCATTCCCCAATGATATTTTGAAAACTGTAGTCGCCAATTATGCGTTAGATAAGTTAAAGATTGAAATAGCTGGAAATTCAGACCCAGCGTACCCTCATTTATCCTCTGGGATAGA
>NZ_JAIVFR010000823.1 GCF_020829685.1 Nostoc sp. CHAB 5715
CTGGTTTACCGCTATAACTGGCAAGAAATGCTAACCATCTGGTCGCTATCACTTCCCCAGGTTGCGACAACGTTAGCAGCAACGTTAGTGGGATACCGGGCTGGGTTGCTGCCACTAGAAGTATTACACAGCGTGATTGTCTTAATGGTTGTCACATCAACCTTGGGGCCGTTGATCACTAATAGAATAGCTGTTGGTTTAAATTCCTCACCCGTCGAAGATCCAGCACCACCCCAACCTGACCAAAACGCACCAAAAACAGACAGTGCTTTTACTATAGTCGTACCTATCTATAATCCTCACACTGAGCAGTATTTGATTGAAATAGCGGCGTTATTAGCGCGTCAGTCTAAGGGGAAAATTATACCGCTTGCGATCGCTAATGCTACCGCTCAAATGGATGCACCGCAGTTAGAAGCGTCTCTACAACGCAGTGAGCAATTATTAACAAAAGCCACGGTACACAGTCGAGTATTGGGCGTAGGCGCAGAACCAATGCTGCGGATTGATGATGCCTTTGCTCAAGGAATTAGCAGAGCGGCTCGTGAACAAAAGGCTAATTTAATCGTTATGGGTTGGGGTAAACGGACTGGGTTACGAGCGCGTTTATTTGGGAATGTGATTGATGGTGTGCTTTGGGCATCCCATTGTCCAGTAGCGGTAACACGTCTAGTAGAATCACCGAAAAAAATTCAGCGCATCTTAGTACCAGTAGAAAACTTAACAGCACCGACATTACAGCCTGTACAATTTGCCCAGATGCTGGCAGAAGCAAATCAGAGCCACATTACTGTACTAAATGTGTGCGATCGCCGCACTAGTTCTAGTAAAATTGCTTGGAGGCGATCGCATCTCTCCCTATTGGTATCTAAAATGGGTTTGACCAATGCCCCAGAAATTCAAATTATCGCTCATGAAAATGTTGCTCAAGCAATTTTGCAGGCAGCACGATTATATGATTTAGTAGTTTTACCTTTTATACGTAATCGTACCAGTCCAGGAGGGTTAGCCATTAGCGATGTCACAACTCAGTTAGCCAGACAACTCACCTGCTCCATTGTCATGCTTGGAGAACCGCAACGCACTCAAACCACAAATTTAGTTATGTCTAAGACGGTTACCAGCATTACTTCTGCTGTATGATATGAGGCAGAGTTCAGTCCACTCACATGGACTTAGGCTGCGTTGGTGTTGTCCGCACTTTGACAAAGCTCTGTTACCGCCAAAGGCATGGCATTGATAAAAATCTTTGCAACAAATAAATCGACTGTAGGGGTATACATATGTACATTGGTGTTAACAAAAGCCTAGAAATAGCTTAACTGAAGGCTTGACTCACCCGCCTGGAACTTTAGTTCCAGGCTAATAGTTAAAGTCTACTAAAGTAGACTAAAGATTTTTAGGTATATTTAGTCATCTTCAGATGACTTTTGCTATTAGCAAGGAACTTCAGTTCCTTGCGGGACATGGCTTTTACGTTAAGTTGACACGTATGACAGATGTACACCCCTACAAGCGTATGTATTTATACCAGGAAATACTGAAATGATATAAGCCGATATAAGCCTCTGCACTTAAATACAGGGCAGGATGTTGGTAAATGCCACAACTTGACTATTGCCAAAATATGGGTAATCGTAAGACCTTGAACTGTAGAAAGTGTCAACCTATTCCTGCATCCAACTGAAAACAGGGATAACCGTAAAAACACTTTATATTGTTGAAGATTTGATGAACTTTAGGTAGAAGAGTAAGAATTTTTGTTATTTTACTAGTTAAATTATTAAGGAAGCAAGTAAAAATATAACAAAACTATAACTGTAGAAAAATAAGTAAGTTCAACAACACTTTTTGATTGAACTTTGTTCTTTTTTTCGTTCTGTATTTTTGTCCCCAACCTGGGTAATCTAAAAGATAAGTGCAATAGCTACTGAAAATATTTGTAAGTAACTGGAAAACTATGAGAATTTTGGTGACGGGTGGTGCTGGGTTTATTGGTTCCCATCTCATCGACCGACTAATGACCCATGGGCATGAAGTAATATGCTTGGATAATTTTTACACTGGTCACAAACGGAACATCCTTAAATGGTTAGATAACCCGTACTTTGAACTGATCCGCCACGATATTACCGAACCAATTCGCTTAGAAGTGGATCAAATTTATCATTTAGCTTGTCCTGCTTCACCAGTACATTACCAGTACAACCCAGTTAAAACCGTTAAAACTAACGTGATGGGAACACTCAATATGTTGGGGCTGGCTAAACGTGTGAAAGCTAGGTTTTTCTTGGCTTCAACCAGTGAAGTATACGGTGATCCAGAAGTTCATCCCCAAACTGAAGAGTATCGGGGTAGCGTCAATCCCATTGGGATACGTTCATGCTACGACGAAGGTAAAAGAATTGCTGAAACTCTAGCATTTGATTATTATAGGCAAAATAAAGTTGATATTCGAGTTGTTCGGATATTCAATACCTACGGGCCGAGAATGTTAGAAAACGATGGCCGGGTAGTGAGCAACTTTATAGTTCAAGCCTTGCGGGGTAATCCTTTAACCGTTTACGGTGATGGTTCGCAAACTCGTAGTTTCTGCTATGTTTCCGATTTAGTCGAAGGATTCATCCGCCTAATGAATAGCGACTACATTGGACCAGTAAATCTGGGTAATCCTGGTGAATATACGATTTTGCAATTGGCACAAGCTGTGCAAAATATGATTAATCCAGACGCGCAGATTAAATTCGAGCCACTACCTTCCGACGATCCCCGGCGTCGCCAACCTGATATCACAAAGGCAAAAACTTGGTTAAATTGGGAACCGACTATTCCTTTGCAAGAGGGGTTAAAACTAACAATAGAAGATTTTCGCGATCGCATTCAAAGCGATGTAAATAATTCAGCCACCTGAGTAGCGCCTAGCATTGCTCTAAATTTCATGCAAGCTCACCCTATCGGTAGCTAGTATGCTTAGTGACTGAGTTGACGCCAGTGTCTAAATGTCTGTCATATTGATACTTCTTTTAGAAGACTAACCCCAAAAAAAGTGAGGAGTTAAAAAATGCGTGTTTGCGTGATTGGTACTGGTTACGTTGGTTTAGTTACAGGTGCTTGCTTGGCTCATATTGGGCATGATGTAATTTGCGTAGACAACAACGAAGAAAAAGTTAAGCTAATGAAGTCTGGGCAGTCTCCAATTTTTGAGCCGGGACTCTCAGAAATTATGCAGTCTGCCATTCAGGCAGAGAAAATTCATTTTACTAGCGATCTCGCTGCTGGAGTTGCCCACGGAGAAGTTCTGTTTATTGCTGTGGGAACGCCACCTTTACCCACTGGTGAAAGTGATACTCGTTATGTTGAAGCTGTAGCCCGTGGGATTGGGGAAAATCTCAACGGTGGTTATAAAGTCATAGTGAATAAATCTACAGTACCCATTGGCTCAGGTGACTGGGTACGGATGCTTGTTT
>NZ_JAIVFR010000824.1 GCF_020829685.1 Nostoc sp. CHAB 5715
GGAACAGAATAATAAATAAAACCTAAAGATAGGCTAGATTTATTGCTGTGACTGGGTTTTAAGTTTTTGAGCCTTTCTATAAAACTGCGATTTTAATGCTCTACCATAAAACCAACGCAAGAACCGTGATTCTGAAGTTCGCCGTCAGTTTGATACGAATTTTTTTGGTGTTTTAGCAACGCTGCGAGCTGTAGTACCTCACATGCGAAAACAGCGTAAGGGACACATCCTAAATATTTCATCAATGGCTTCCTTTATGGCTGAACCAGGTGGAGGATTTTATATTGCTAGCAAACTAGCCCTAGAAGGAGTTTCTGGAACTTTACATTATGAACTCCAACCTTTCGGTATAAAAGTCATCATAATTGAACCAGGTAATTTCCTTACTAATTTTCCTGTTAATTCTATTTTTGTAAATGATACTCAAATAGAGGAAGAGGAGTATGAAGCATTTATTAATGAGCGACGTAATGATGTCATTGAAAGTGGTATGGAACGTAGTCATTTAGAGGAGCCGGGAGACCCAAAGAAAGCTGCTTTAGCAATGATTAAAATAGTTGATAGCGAACACCCAATAGTTCGATTAGCACTGGGAACCGATGCAATCGAGAGTATAAATTACGGGCTAGAGTATATCAAAAGAGATTTGGATGCTTGGAAAGAACTTTCTATCAGTACCGATTATGATGAAGTTGTGGCGAATAAGACCTAAATACAAAATTGTATAAGTTCATAGCAAAATTGGCATCTACTACATCAGCCCTCTCGCTTCATCCTCTTCTTTTGGCAAAGGTATTGATTATACTCAGGATTTGTATAAAATTTATAATTATGATTGGATCAAAAAACTGAAATGCTTAAGAAATTCTTCGTGTTTATCGAGTCATTAATGACCCTTAAAAGAACCACCTCAACACACCCTAACTCCACAGCCAAACCAACCCTCTTCGTCTGTAAATCCTGCGATCGCTCCTCTGAAGAAAGGCCAAAAAATCAACCCACCGACGGCAAAATTTTACTTGACAAAATCAACAGTTTATACGACGAAAAGTTGGCATCTGACGACTTAGAAATAAAACCCGTTGAATGCTTATGGGCTTGCAGCCAAGGCTGTGTTGTCTCCATATCAAGCCCAGACAAACCCACCTACCTTTTTGTTAATCTTCCCCCAGAAGAAAGTCCAACAGCCTTACTAGAATTTATGCAACTGTATATCAAAAGTCGTAAAGGCAGTATCGCCTGGAAAAAGTTTCCCAAACTATTACAATCCGCTATTTTTGCCCAAATTCCCCCTGTAGTTGCTGATAATAAGTAAGTCGGGGTGGAAAAAGCAAACTATGTAAAGATAAATAAATACGGATAATGTATCTACCGAGATGACTGAAAATATGGGCGCTTGTCTAAGGTATTCCTGACTAATGAGCAAAACAAAACCCTGTTAAATATGAGAACTGCGGATGTACCACAAAAAGTTAAAGACCGAGCAGAGGTAATCAGGTTAAGTGCACATGGCTGGTACGTAGAAAAAATAGCTGCTCACTTTAACTGGACTTCTCAAACAGTCAGAGAAGTTTTGCATAAATGGCGAAAACTAGGTTTAGAAGGGCTTTGGGAGTTACCAGGCAGAGGGGGAAAACAAAGTATACCGAAGAACAATACCTTCGCCAATTTACGAGTATTGACATAGAAAAAACCTAGATAAGACACGCCTGTTTTTGCCGGATGGCAAAAAACTGAGCCAATAAAATCCTGTATGATTTTTGTGGAAGGAATTTATAGTCTGACTTTTCCCGTTAAGTCTCTTTTGCAAGCTGCCAACCCTCACAAAGGTCGTGCAATTTTGACAAACCCTCTTGAGTACGGTTCCTCCGTTGAAGATTTCCGACAGTGCTTTGCCAAATCCTTGACTTATAGCGTAGCCAAAAGACAAAAGCACGCTCATTCAAACGAATGTCGCCTAAATCACAGTTCGCAAAATTTTTCTCCCACCAGTCCAACATTGCTTGTCCCCTCCAGCACCCGATTTCAATTACTATACCGTATATGCTGTGCTTTCTCCTCAATACGAGTGTGAGCAAGCTTTTCGAGACTTAACGGGAAAAGTCAGTTGATATTGTGCCCTAAGTTACTTCATATTATATGATTAAGCTAATTTAAAGTTGATTGATAATAATTGTCAATAGTTACTGTTTGTCTTCGGTTTCAGGCAAGTGATATTACTAGGTGTGGGGAAATAAATGAAAATAGACAAATTATTTCAAAGCCTTCTGCTGACAAGTGCGGTTGTTCTTTTGGTCGAGACTTCTGCCAAAGGCGAGGAAATTCGAGAGGATAGAGTAGTTCGATCTTCCACCCAGGGAGTAGGAAAATCTTTAAAAGATAGGCTTGCAGTTACAGATACTCATAAATGTCCGGTATTAGTTCCCAGTTCCCGCAAACCTCGACAATTCGAGTCCCAACTAGCAAATTCTCTAAGTCAGTTAAAGTCGGATAAACCCAGTAAAAACATTCCCCAACTCAGCGACATCGAGTTTCCCGCAACCAGCGCTCAAATGTTGGTACAACAACCAGCACCAACCAACCCACCTGCGACTCCAGGGGAGGTTGTCGCAATTACGGGGGTAAAAGCCAATCCCACCGAGAACGGTGTCGAGGTAATTTTAGAGACAACCCAGAGTGATAAACTGCAAGCCGCCAACCGCAGTACGGGGAATAATTTTATTATGGATGTCACTGGTGGGCAGTTGCGTTTACCCAATGGCGATGCTTTCACGTTTAAGTCGGAAAAACCCCTGGCGGGAATTACGGAAATCACAGCTACGAATATTGATGCGAATACCGTGCGGGTAACGGTAGTTGGCGAGAAAGCTTTACCTACCGTTGAGTTATTTGATGATAACGTCGGGTTGATTTTTACAGTTGCATCTACAGCCACAACAGCACAGGAACCAGAACAACCAACCCAAGAAAAGCCAGCAACGGAGACACCCGAAGAACAACCCGCAGCACAACAGGATGATGCGATTGAATTGGTAGTCACGGCAGAACAGGATGGTTATCGCGTACCAGATACCTCAGTTGGAACGAAAACAGATACCCCATTGCGTGATATTCCCCAATCAATTCAGGTGGTGCCGCGACAGGTGCTGCAAGACCGTCAAGCAAGAAGCATTACAGACGGATTGGAAAACGTCACCGGCGTAACCTCAGTTTCTACCACAGCTGGAAGTAGAGACTATTTTACTATTCGAGGCTTCGAGGTATATTCTAACTCTCTGGTAAACGGACTTCCCGATCCACAAATTTCTTCAGATGGTAGCTTTGTCAATATAGAACGGTTAGAAGTGTTAAAGGGACCTGCCTCCGTTTTGTATGGAGAAACTGGATTCAGTGGTATTGGTGGTACTGTCAACTTCGTTACTAAACAGCCATTGAGCGATCCGTTTTACGAAATCAGC
>NZ_JAIVFR010000825.1 GCF_020829685.1 Nostoc sp. CHAB 5715
CGCCATAATTGAATACCCACCACCCTAAACCTGCAACATATCTCAACTTTTCCCAATCATCGCCTTGATTGGGAAAATGAGGAGTCCACATTAAATCAAAGGTTGATTGTTTTAACAAAGTTGCAGGGCGATCGCACTTCCTAGTAGTTCTGCCAAGTCACAAGCTGCAATAGCAATCTCACACAGTACCCACAAACAAAAGCTTACCCTTGAACTGAAATAGTTTCGACAAGCCTGTGCCAAATCTCGTCCTGTAGCAACACCCAAACGCACACATAGCGATTGCAGCAATATTGCCATCAGGTTCGACATCAGAATTACTGTCAACAGGGTATAGCCAAACTTAGACCCCCCGGCGATATCTGTTGCCCAGTTGCCAGGGTCCATATATCCGACTGAAACCAGATACCCTGGCCCTGCATAAGCCAGCATCTTGCGCCAAAAGCTCTTACTGTCGGGAATTCTAATACTGCGGTGAACTTCAGGGAGACTGGGGCGGTTTTCGGGGCGAGTCATTTGTTTTCTGAGGAAATATTTTCATATTCTTCTCATAATCTCAAAAAATCCGGACTAAACATCAATCTCTAGTAGCAAAATTTTTCCTGATGTAACTGTAACCATAATGATGAGCAACTTGCTTGCTTTATGCTTTCAAAGTTGCTCATTTTATCCTTACAGTGAAAGCCTTGCGGGGAAGTTGCAATTTAAGCTCTAGCATGTTCCTTAGCCTTCAGATTCTGACCAGGCTCAATCTCAACTAACATCAGTTGTCCTGTCTAAGTTCTGGTCATACCACGATACTGGGTCTTCCAATGGTTCAAGATGGGTAAGGACATAGGTTCCTGGCAGCGATCGCATAATCATAGCAGCCGCCAAAGCCGTTACCCAAAAATAAGCACCGCCAAGCCAAGCAAACACGCTTCCTGCACCCGCCAGTGCGATGGTGGGAAGAGCCATTGGGAGAACGCAACCTACACCACAAACAACGGCTCCAGTCGCAGCGGCAAGAGCAGCAGTGCGGGCAGCCTTCTCTGTGGTTTTAAAATGCTGTTTTTTTGAACTCATTTCAATAATGCTTCCTCTCTTGTTGGGCAATATCTGAAACCGAACTCTGTCCGGCAAAAGCAACGAATTGTTGGAATAAAAAATCAGCCGCTTCTTTGGCATCATCGGGAGCCGTGATCGTAAGCCGTACCTCCCGGTCATCTTCGTGAAGAGCGAAAGCTAAGAAGGCACAGCATTCCTTTTCCTTGCGTACCATCTCGTATACCTGCTCCGCAGCTTGAGGGGCATATCTAAGCTCAAGCACAAGTCCGCGCCGCTCGTAGCTCTGCAAAGCAATGCGCGTCAATTCAGTAATCCATGCTAAACGGTCTTGAAGATTGTCTCTTGTTAAGGTGCAAGCAATCGGCAGGGGTTCCTGCGCTTTTTCCTTTGTCATCTGTTTCTCACGCCCCAGTTACTACTATGTGATTCTTGCCATAGGCATTGGTCATACGCTACAACTTAAAGCTAACTTTAAGTCAAGGGGAAATTTTGTATGACCATAGGAGAGCTTGCGTCAAAAAGTGGCATCCCTGCTTCTACTATTCGTTATTGGGAACGGATTGGCGTGTTGCCTCCCGCTCTGCGCGTCAGTGGGCAGCGTCGCTATGCACAAGATGCCATTTATCGTCTTGCTGTGCTTAAGTTGGCTCAAGTTTGCGGTTTCCGACTCAATGAAATGCAGCATTTGATGCATGGATTTCGCACAGGAACTCCAGCTTCTCAGCGGTGGCAGGAGCTAGCGTGTCAAAAAAAGCGTGAATTGGATGCACAGATAAAACGGCTTCAGGCGATGCAAAGGGTTGTAGATAACGTTTTGCATTGCGATTGCGCGGACTTATCGCAATGTGGGCGCATGGCAGCAACAGTCATTCAGGAAGCGGTACAATGAAAATTCTGTTCTGGTATCTGATCGCGGCTTTGGGAGAAATCTCAGGATGCTATGCTTTTTGGGCATGGTTAAGGCTAGGAAAAAGCGGACTATGGATTTTACCAGGTATCTTAGCGCTGATTGTCTTCGCTTTTGCTCTAACTAAAGTCGATGTTCCCATTGCTGGAAGGTTATTTGCGGCCTATGGCGGTATCTATATCCTCTCATCGGTTTTTTGGTTATGGTTAGCTGAGGGAGTCAAGCCGGATAGATGGGATTTACTTGGCGTTACCATCTCTCTGATAGGGACAGTTGTCATTTTGTTTAGCCCACATCACCTGTAAACAAAGACTATTTTATTAACGCTTTACTTGAATATCTTATTTCTCATGAATTGTTAAAATTATTCTTTACAAAACTGTGCCAAGAATCAAATCAAAATCTAATCATTTCACTCATCTAAATGTTCTGCCAAAGAGCAATATAAATTGATGATGTGATTGTCAGCCAAGCTGTAATAAACATTTTTACCTTCTCGACGATAACTAACTAAACGCATCGCTTTTAATAATCGCAATTGATGAGAAACAGCTGATTCCGTCATTTTCATCAATGCAGCTAAATCACAAACACATAATTCTTGGGAGGCCAAAGCTGATATCAGTCGCAGACGATTCGGATCTCCAAGTATTCCAAAGACTTCTGCCATTTGTTTTGCCTTGTCTATAGACAAGATTTGTGTTTGAATTGACCGCACATTATCCAGATGCACCAAATGGGTATCACACTTTGGTACGCCTGCATTCTGAAGCAATTCCAACTCTTCTTCGCTTTGGCGCTTGTTCATGGCATTAAGTATAGGCAATGGTTATCACTTTCAATTTTAACTAAAATTAAAGTATTGTACAGTTGAACATCTATTCAATTGTTGTATTAGAATATTGGCAGTTAACTTTTTCGCCTTGGTTGCAATGCCATGACTCAAACTCCTTCCCTCAAAACCCAAACTTTGCAAATTGGTGGTATGGACTGCGGAAGCTGCGCCAAGACGATTGAAGTCGGTTTGCAGCAGTTAAATGGTGTTACAGAAGTAAAAGTAAACTTTACGACAGGCAAAGCCAGGGTTTCCTATAACCCAGAAATCTTGAGTGAAAAGACTATCTATGACCAAATTAGAAGTTTGGGTTATACGGTTGAACAGAGTCATGACCATAACGTCGATGTAACTCCTGTGAAAACGCTACAACTACAAATCGGCGGGATGGATTGTGGCAGTTGTGCCAAGACGATTGAGGCTGGGGTGCAGAAGATAATAGGCGTAAAAGAAGCATCGGTCAGCTTTGCCAGCGAACGATTGCAAGTATCCTATGACCCGCAACTGGTAAATGAGACGGCAATTTCTGACCAGATTAAAAGTTTGGGTTATACCGATAGTGATTTTAGCAGCGATCGCCATTGCTTTAATACCAACCTTGGCATTTGCTCAATCGTTCAACGTCTGGCTTTACCGGGCATTGGTGATGTTGGTAATAGCTTGCC
>NZ_JAIVFR010000826.1 GCF_020829685.1 Nostoc sp. CHAB 5715
AATGAAATAATTTGGGATTTTTGAATGAAAGTCATCATCAGGAAACCTCTTAGTAAATAATCGAGTTGCAATCAGCGTAGGCGTAGCCCGTCGTAGACATCGCTATGCTTTGACAATTGGAAAAAATCAGATAAGACTGATATATTTAAGGTAAATAATTGTCATCTAATAATTGTACAAGAGTGTAAGGACACTTTTTTAGAAAAATAGTTAAATCGGTTTTAATTTTCACAAAATCAACCGCACTTTGATAAATATTTTCTAAATCATCCTGTAACTTGTTTATTAAATTCGTAGTTAAATGATTATTTAAGTCATATCTAAAGGTTTTAATTTCTCCAATCCAATGGCGATGGTTTCTTTCATATTCTACCTGCCAATATTGGAGTAATAATATATGAATAATAATTTGCCTTAATAGACTTTTGGCTTTAGCCAAATCTCTTTTCCCCAAACTGATTAATTCCTCAATTAGGTTTTCTAAATCAAGTTGGTTAAACTGTTTTTGTTTTAATAATTCAATAGTTTCTTCCAACCATAAATTCTCATCGGTTTCATAGAGTTGTTTTAAGTTGGTAGTAATTGTCATATTTTTACCTTATACCTACATTCCATAATTTAATCATATACAATTATCTTTTGCTTGTAATCGAATTATGAAAAATATTGAGTTGACGCAAGGACAAATTACAGTTCCAGAAAGCACGACTCTAGAAGAGTTCTTAAAACTTCCATATATTGAAGAGTCACCAGCTTGGGAATATATTAACCGTCATCAACATTCTTGCCAGCCGAGATATCAATGAAATTGCCGATTACTTTGCTGAAACTAACACTGAAGCAGGAGAGCGATTTTTCAGTGAATTCAACCGCAAGTGTCATTTCTACATGGTCGTCGTAACTTTCTATCTCTTTTTGAGGAATCCAACTAAAAGCTTTTTTAGCAAACTCCTGAGACACTGTGAATTTTTGGTGGTGTTGGGTTAAAAAAGAAACATGAAAATCATCAAACCCATCACTAATTGGTTAGAAACCCGCGCCAGTGCCCCTGCTTATGGCGGTTGGGTACTAGCAGCAACGGCTATTTGTTTTTTTGGCGCAGGTATTAATACGATGGCTGGTTGGCTGTACGCCATTAGCGGCATTAGTTTTGCCCTTTTGGGTGTAGCAGCTATCTTACCGCCGCGATCGCTCAAAAATCTATCCATCACCCGCCGTCCCATTCAACCTGTGTCAGCAGGCGACGATCTGACTGTGGAATTAGAAATCTGCAATCAGACACAGCAGCCTGTAAGCTTATTGCAAGTTGAGGATATATTACCCTTCGTCTTGGGGAAACCAGTGCAAAAGGCCATCGAAACAATTCCTAGTCAAGGTAGTTACCGTTGGGTATATTACCACCCTACCCAGCGCCGGGGCGTTTATCGCTGGCACACTGTCGAACTGGCTTCTGGTGCGCCTTTGGGATTGTTTTGGTGTCGCCGTCAGCGTGATTGTGCTGCCACAGCGATCGTCTATCCCACAGTGTTACCCTTGGCTACCTGCCCCCTAGTAGACGAAATGGGGCAAGAAGAGAGTAAAAGGGGCGATCCTCGTGGTAAACCCTTGCAGACTGCGACAACGGGGCTAGTGCGATCGCTCCGCCCTTATCGTATAGGAGATCCCACTCGTCTGATTCACTGGCGAACTAGCGCCCGCTATGGAGAATTAAGGGTGCGGGAGTTAGAAATGGTTACAGGTGGACAAGAAATAGTTATTGCCCTTGACAGTGCTAGCAATTGGGAAGAAGAAAACTTTGAACAAGCAGTAATTGCCGCAGCTTCACTGTATTTTTATGCACAGCAACAGCAATTACAGGTGCAATTATGGACAGCATCAACTGATTTAATTAAAGGCGATGCCTATGTTTTAGAAACCTTAGCAGCAACCAGAGCATTAGAAGATGCCAGTTCAGTAGTTCCTAAAAGCCATCCTTTGATTTGGCTAACTCAAAACCCCCTAAGCCTTGCTACTCTTCCTCAAGGCAGTCGCTGGGTTTTGTGGCCAAATATTTCTTCACCAGGAGAACAAGAGGTAATCAATTGGGAACAATCTGGTATAGTTTTGCAAAGCGATCGCCCACTGCAACCCCAACTGCAAAAAACATTAAATTCGTATTAATCAATACTTTCGGCAAAAAACACATCCTAGAAGGGCTATACAAACAAAGCTTACCTTTACAGAATATAAAACTTTTAGCCCACGGAGGTAAACTTTGTTTGTGTAGCCGCAACTTCTAGTCCTTCAGGCAAAGTGCAAGATTTCAGTTAACTTTGCTTTAGCTGTTTACGTCTTAATACTGAACCAGCACTTAAAGTAGCTATTGACAGTAGCGCTGGTAGCAATGTAGGTTCGGGAACAGATGTAACTTTTTCATTAAAGGTAAAGTTATCTAGTGTAAACTGTGTCCCAGGACCACCCTTGCTTATAAGATAATCTGGTTCAACTCCACCAAATGCCGTAAACTTTAATTCATCAACACCAAAATAATCAAAATTAACTAAAGTTGGCTGTGTCGTATTTACAACCACAGTTTTTGAATACAAGGTTGCACCTCTGTTTAAACCTTCTACAGTAATCGAAAGACCATCATTCCAAGCAGCTGTTAGGTAAGCACTGTTGAAGTCAAAAATACCATCACTGACTACAGCAGGTTCTCCAAACCCGTTGAAGCTTAAATAGTCTCCTGAGACTCTACCATTGTCATAGCCTGTAAGTGAGATAGCACTATCCGAGCCATTTCGGTAGTAAAAATTGTCCCAATTGAATCCACCGTAACCGTTAGGAATTGGAGATAAATATGAAATAGGCGCTATATCATCAAATGTTAAAACAGTTGCTTGTGCTACTGCTCCTATTCCCAAAACGATGACTGTTGCTGCGATCGCAGCAGTTGATAACTTTTTTGCAACAGTTGAAATGCTCATAATGGTAGTAGTTGTAAGTACTGAGAAATTTGTGATTTTTTATTACACATTTCAGAACATACACTAAGTCCCAAAAAATGGCAAGTATTATTACTAGGACTTACGCACTGTACAAATTCATCGTGATGTGCATTAATGATGCTCCCGGAAGTTTTCAGGCTTTTCTTAATTATTCTGCGATCGTCAATAGACCATGCTGTAGGGGCACAGCAATGCTCATTGGTGTCAACTTAAGCTAGAAATGGCTTATCTGTTAACTTCCTCACCCGCCCAGAAATGAATTTCAGGGCTTATAGCTAAAGTCTACTGAAGTAGACTAAAGATTTTGGGTATATTTAGTCATCTTTAGATGACTTTCGCTATTAGCAAGGAACTTCAGTTCCTTGCGGGACATGGCTTTTACGTTAAGTTGACACGTATGAGCTGGCTCGTGCCCTTACGAAAGATGTGGTTTTTAAACTTCTCCATATATGGTATTTCTTGTCA
>NZ_JAIVFR010000827.1 GCF_020829685.1 Nostoc sp. CHAB 5715
CGATTGTGAAAGTATCTACTTTGCAAATGGTGGGAGAACATAATCAGCAAAATCTCTTGATGGCAGTAGCAACAGCACGATTAGCAGGAATTAATCGTGATGCGATCGCACGTGCTATTGTTGAATTCCCCGGTGTTGCTCATCGTTTGGAGCATATCTGCACATGGGAAGGTATTGATTTCATTAACGATAGCAAAGCCACTAACTATGATGCTGCCGAAGTTGGTTTAGCATCTGTGAAAAGTCCAGCGATTTTAATTGCTGGTGGAGAAGCTAAAGCAGGTGATGATACTGGCTGGCTAGCAAAAATTCACTCCCAAGCTGCTGCTGTGTTATTGATTGGCTCTGCTGCACCCACATTTGCCCAACGTCTCCAAGAGGTGGGGTATTATTCTTACGAAATTGTGGAAACTATGGAAAGGGCAATTCCTAGAGCGGCAAAATTAGCTAAAGAGTATGAATCGCCTGTAGTGTTGCTATCTCCGGCTTGTGCGAGTTTCGACCAGTACCCGAATTTTGAGGTGCGGGGCGATCGTTTCCGTCAGTTGTGCCTTGATTGGGCAAAAGCAGAGAAGCTTCAATACAACTCGATTCTTTCATCTCCTCTGCCTTAACTCATTCAGTGTGTGACTTTCAGCTACATATTGAATTAATTATGTAAAATTATTAACATTTTTTGTATTTGGTAGCAAATAACTGTATTCTACACAGCGGATAATACTGTGCAGCTAGGAGAGATTTATGAAATTAAAAATCGTCGCAGCTTGGCAATATGCAAAGAAAAATTTTGTTTTCCCAAGAAATATTATATTTTTTGGGTTAGCACTTTTACTAATTTTAGGTTTTAGTACAATTGTAAACTTCACACCATTGGCTCAACCTGCCACAGCTCAAAATGGTCCATTCCCAACCACTATTCTACGTTCTACCATAACTGCTGAATTTGGTAGAGATAGAACAGGTGGCGATTATACAGCTTTTCCGATTCCGTCATTCGCTTCAGCTTGCCAAGAGTTTTGTATTAATGATATCAAATGTAATTCTTACACTTATGTTCGACCAGGAGTACAACGTCCAGAAGCTGTTTGTTATTTAAAATCTGGAGTACCAATATTAAGAGCAAATGATTGCTGTATATCCGGTAGGAAATTGTAAGCTAAAAGTGCGGTGTGAACTTCCGGCAATCTGTACTAGAAGGATTGTTTAGGGCTAATTTAGTGATTTTCTATAATTATGTTTTGATGTAGTTTGCAACTTCAACCTCATGAGCGATGCTTGTAGGTTTAGGAATAGGTAAACCATCTTCTAGCATTCCTTCTAGATGAAATTCAATCGCTTCTGCAATCATCTGCTTGACTTCTTCTAAGGTTGCACCTGTAGTTACACAACCTGGTAAATCAGGGACATAAGCAGAGTAATTACTATCCGCCTTTTCAATCACCACTACGTAATGCATTGCCGTTCTCCTTATAACTGTGCTTGCCTCCAAATACTACTGAGAGTACCAGGGGCTAAGTCGTCAGACAATTTACCTGGAACTGTAACTAAACCTGGTTTATCAGGATGCTTGAACTGTCGATGACTACCTTTAGTTCTATCAAGATACAAACTTCCATGCAATTGAGAACCGCTATAGGAGGATTGTTTACTACTAATTTAGTGATTTACTATAGACCTCTTGCAAAAGTCCTAGATGTGTGGGACAAGTAGGTTAGAGTTGGGTAGGATTGATGACGTTGGAAAAAAGAGAGAGAGTACCGTACCTACTTCCAAACAAGCAAATGCTGTCGCTCAACAATCAAATGCTGTTGCTCAACAAGCAAATGCGATCGCTCAACAAGCAAATGCGATCGCTCAACAAGCAAATGCGATCGCTCAACAAGCAAATGCTGTCGCTCAACAAGCAAATGCTGTCGCTCAACAAGCAAATGCGATCGCTCAACAAGCAAATGCGATCGCTCAACAAGCAAATGCGATCGCTCAACAAGCAAATGCGATCGCTCAACAAGCAAATGCGATCGCTCAACAAGCAAATGCGATCGCTCAACAAGCAAATGCGATCGCTCAACCTGACTTTTGACCAGGGCTATTTCGTTCTAAACATAAACCGCCCAGAACTAAAGTTCACAGGCTTTTAGCTTAAGTCCACTAAAGTGGACTAAAAGCCTTTCTTAGTCGTCTTTAGACGACTTTTGCTATTAGCCTCAGAATTTATTCTGAGGCGGGCTAGATGAGAATGAAATAGCCCTGGTGTACACACAAGTCGGAAAAACTTCATCCACCAAAGATTTGCGGTGCGTTACGCTGGCGTGACAAAGCTAAATTGTTGCAATCATAGCGATGCCTGCGACGGGCTACGCCAACGCATTTGTTATTTCGGCGAACTCATTTGTTATTTCGGCGTGTCCAGAACGCACCCTACTGGCGTGGCAAGATTAAAATAGTGCTACTACGAAACTACTAGAAGAGTTAAAACCTATGCTGGTCATACTTGTGTGTACACTGTAGCTCCTAAAAGGAGAGAGACTTTGAATTTTCCCCCTTCCAGTAACAAAAGTTTTTCCGTTTCCCTCTCCTCGTAGGAGAGGGTTAGGTCTTTGTGGGCTTTTCCACATGACCTGAATTGTCAGGAATAGCCCCAACTCCTTAAAGAAGTCGGGGATCTATCGTAGCCGTATTAGCTACTTTTCTACAGCTTGGCGCAAAGCTAATTGCTGTTGTTTGATATAAGGTACGTAATTACTACTAGAGTTTGATACCCCATTAGCTACAACCCCAATCAGATTTAACTTACTCAGCATGGCTGTCGCTTGAGTCAGCTGACTTCGCGTCACAATACCAATGCTTGCTACCATGACCACGCTACGACAAGATGATGCAGTAAGCATGGCATCTACCAAGCCGATAACTGGGGGAGCATCTATGAGTACCAAATCATAGTTTTCCTCAAATGCTGCCATTAATTCCATCATCCGAGGGGAACTCAACAGATTAGCAGGATCAGCAGGTTTGGGGCCAGCAGTCAAAATATCGATGTAGGCGGAACCTGAGTATTGAAGACTAATCTGGTTGGGTAGAGTTGCATCACTAGCCAATAGAGTTGAAAGCCCCTGTTCATTAGGAAGATTCAGTTGTTCGTGCAGACTGGGATCGCGTAAATTGGCATCAATCAGCAGTACCCTTTTATGTAAACGGGCAGCACTCATCGCCAAACCCAACGCCAAAGCTGACTTACCCTCATCAGGTAAAGCTGAGGTGATCATCAAAGATTTCAAGTTAGCAACAGTATTTAAAAGTTCAATGTTTTTGTAAATCAGATCCAGCGATTCCCAACGCGGTGGAGATTGCAATACCTGAATTGTCCAGGGGGCAAGAACTTCTGGCTTACCAAAAGGCAACTTGATCATTGATTCTCTGGGTTTGGCTGGCGGTAATTTGGG
>NZ_JAIVFR010000828.1 GCF_020829685.1 Nostoc sp. CHAB 5715
GTAATCCGCTTTGATTTTTGAAATTATTTGCGTAGGCGGGGAGTAGGGAATAGGGAGTAGGGAGTAGGGAATCAGGCTTTTCGAGGTGTACGGTGTTTATTCAAAAATCAAATAGGAATCCTATATACTTGATGACTTTAGCATTTCTGCGTTCCATAAAAACCTTTTTAACCAATTCTGTGGGTTTAAATCCCCCACTTCTAACAAGCGGCAAGTATGTTAGCCGAGGGCAAGAAGTTGTTGTTCTAACTCTTTGAGTGTCACGGATGTAAATCCTCTGATGTTTTGTCAGACTACATTTACAATTTTTTTGATTGCTAAGTACAACATTTAATTAATTCATAGCGAGTTCTCTGCGTGCCTCTGCGCTTTACTCTGCGCCACTTTGCGTTGAAATTTCAACCCTCAATTCGCCACGATTTTAGGCAAAGCTGTACTTAGCTGACTACAAAATTCACCAACTTTCCAGGCACCACAATTACCTTTTTAATCTCCTTACCTTCGATGTAACGTTGGGCAATTTCTGATTCACGGGCGTATTTCTCCAACGCTGCTTTATCTGCTTGTGCTGGTACTTGAATCGCGCCGCGAGTTTTGCCCATAATTTGAATCACTAAAGTGATTTCATCAGCTACCAAAGCATCTGGGTCAAATGATGGCCAAGTTTGAGTGTGAACTGAATCACTTTCACCCAATAAATGCCATAATTCATCAGCAATGTGTGGTGCAAAGGGTGCTAGTAACACCACCAAAATCCGAATACCTTCTGCGTAAATTGGTGAATTTTTCCCGTCGGCATCAGTTAGGGCGTTACTCAACTTCATCAATTCTGAGATAGCTGTGTTGAATTGATATTCGTCTTCCACGTCTTCTGTCACCGCTTGAATAGCCGTGTGAATCGCCCGTCGCAATTCTTTTTCTGCCTTAGTTAAATCAGCGAGTTGGGCTTGCTTACGTGATACCCCAGCCGCAACATAATCTGTCACCAAGCGCCAAACCCGATTTAAAAAGCGGAATTGTCCTTCCACATCGGCTTCATCCCATTCCAGGTCTTTTTCTGGCGGCGCTTTGAACAAGATGAACATTCGCGCTGTGTCTACACCGTATTTGGCAATTACATCTTCTGGCGCTACACCGTTGCCCTTTGATTTAGACATAGTGGCATAAACGAGTTGCAGTGATTCACCTGTCTTAGCATCTCGTGGATCAGCTGGATCTACAAGATTAAAGGGAACCCACTTATCTTTACCATCCTTATTGGGATTTGTGTAAGTTAAACCCTGTACCATACCTTGAGTTAACAAGCGTTGGAAGGGTTCGTCAAAGTTCAGTAACCCTCTGTCCCGCAATACCTTAGTAAAGAACCGCGAATACAACAAATGTAAAATCGCGTGTTCAATCCCACCCACGTACTGATCAACTGGCATCCAGTCGTTAATTTTACTGGAATCAAAAACCTGTTGTTCATTTTTAGCGTCAGGGAAGCGCAAGAAATACCACGAGGAATCAATAAAAGTATCCATCGTGTCAGTTTCCCGCTTCGCTGGAGTGCCACAAGTTGGACAAGGCACATTTACCCAGCTTTCCAACTGAGCCAAAGGTGAACCGCCACGTCCAGTAAATTCTACCTCTTCCGGCAACTGGACTGGTAAATCTTTGTCAGGCACTGGCACTATCCCACAGTTGGGACAGTGAATTACAGGTATTGGTGCGCCCCAGTAACGCTGCCGCGAAATTAACCAATCCCGCAAGCGATATTGCACTCGCACTTTGCCAAAACCTTGTTGTTCGGCATATTCAATTATTGCTTGTTTAGCATCTGTGGAAGCCATACCAGTAAAAGCCCCAGAATTAATTAAAATTCCTGGTTCAGTGTATGCCTGGTTATATTCAATTTGGATGAGTTGTGTGACTTCATCAATTTCTGATGTTGGAGTTAAGTCAAAACCTGCAACATCATCTGGGGAAGCGATAACAAAATCAACTGGCAAATCGTAATTTTTAGCAAACTTAAAATCTCGGACATCGTGGGCTGGTACACCCATCACTGCCCCAGTACCATACTCATACAGTACATAGTCAGCAATCCAAATCGGCACTTCTTCCCCTGTAAATGGGTTAATTGCCACGCCACCTGTGGAGATACCCCGCTTCGGTTTGTCTTCAGCAGTACGTTCCAACTCACTTTGATTGGAAACCTCTTTAATAAAGGCTTCTACTGCCGCTTGTTGTTCTTTTGTGGTGACACGCTTTGTCAAGGGATGTTCTGGTGCTAACACTAGGTAGCTGACACCATAAACGGTATCTGGACGTGTTGTATATACGCCGATTTTTTCATCTATCCCAATGATAGGAAATTCCAAGTAAGCGCCTGTGGATTTGCCAATCCAGTTTGCCTGCATCAATTTAACGCGTTCCGGCCAACCTGTTAACTTATCCAAGTCATTGAGTAATTCTTCGGCATAATCGGTAATCTTGAAAAACCACTGCCGCAAGAATTTGCGCTCAACTATTGCGCCACTGCGCCAAGAACGTCCTTCGTTATCGACTTGCTCATTTGCCAATACAGTTTGGTCAATGGGGTCCCAGTTTACTGCTGCTTCTTTTTGGTAAGCTAACCCCGCTTGCAAAAATTGCAAGAAAATCCATTGAGTCCACTTGTAATAATCTGGTGAACAGGTAGCAAGTTCACATTCCCAATCAATGGATAAACCAAGACGCTGCAATTGTTGCCGCATCTGGGCCATATTCTGATAAGTCCACTTTGCTGGCGGTACACCACGGTCAATAGCGGCGTTTTCTGCTGGCAAGCCAAAGGCATCCCAACCCATTGGGTGTATTACCCGATACCCTTGCATTCGCTTGAGGCGGGCAATCACGTCCGTAATGGTATAATTACGGACGTGACCCATGTGTAGGCTGCCCGATGGATAAGGGAACATGGATAAAGCGTAGAATTTTGGCTTGTTGCTAGCTGTCGGTGTTTTATCTAAGCCAAGTTCTACCCATGTTTTTTGCCATTTTTCCTCAATCGCTGTTGGGTTATATCGAGAATCAACAGAATCACGTATTTCCAATGGTTTCATGCCTGTTACACTTTACTTATACTAATTTTCTAATTTAATTTACAAAATCAATTTACTATTTCTTTCTACCCCCTATTTCTATCTATCTTATATCCCTAAAGTTCAACAAGTTGAGGTATATGGGACATAAAAAAGTCCCTAAGCTTAGGATGCTGGGGACTAGATGTGTTATGGTTCTAAACTGATTTACTGTGTTAGCAGCCCGATCGCCATTTCAAGGTGTATCTTAGCCTTGTGCAAGTTAAGCAAGCTTTCTTGGTCGTATCTGTCAGGGTAGCTCATAGCCTTTCCCTCCATTGTTACCTTAATCAGTGCTGCTTGCTCATCAGTGGGTGAATTCATCTCATCTA
>NZ_JAIVFR010000829.1 GCF_020829685.1 Nostoc sp. CHAB 5715
CAACTTCTAAACTTAAAAGAAGTGTTACTATATCTAGCATGGGCGTTCTGTAGACTGGAAGTTGTCGTTGTGGTAAACAACAACTTTACTACAGAACGCCCTATTTATTTTTGGCGAAGGTATTGCTGCCCCTAACGGTAAATCAATCACCCGCAGCGAACAGCCCTCATTTACCAGCAGCCGTCCCATGCGACTGATAGCGGTTCTGACTCGTTGGACTGTCTCAGGTTTATTGTCCTGGTCAAAGCAGATGTTAACCTGTCTCCCCTGTGTTGCGAAATGTTTCAAGTCGGGAATCAGAGAGGGTTTACCAATGTTTCGACTCCGCTCAACACAAGTGGCAGTACCGTACTCATCTTGTGGGGTGCGGTATCCAGCGTTAACACCGGGGATAGCGATCGCAGCATAACCAGCAGTTAGTAACGCCCCTGCTTTCTTGACTCCTTCGACAATTGTCACTGGCACATTATGCCTCCAAACCCAATGCCAGAAGCCCCCAGGATGTTGTAAATCTTCTTCAGTGATAGGGATACCGCAACGTAGGGAAACTTTTACCCAGATGCGATTCGGTACTAGGAGGAAGAAGGCGCGTGTCTCTTCTCTGTATGGGTGTTCGTACTTGATCAATTTGTGAATTTTCTGGCGATCTCTTCGGGGGTGGTCGGGTTTGAAACAGCCCCACATCATCAGGACGTAGTTGTTGAGCGGGTCAACGCCAGAACACCACCAGCCGCCTAGTTCGATGTGCTGGTATTTTTTCAAGTCTCTGTCTCGTAATCGTCCATCATTGCGACGAGAGATTTTGGGACTGTAGAGCAGATATTCGTAAGGTGTTATGCCGTAGAGCGATCGCGCATTCAGATGAAAGATTTCTTCGTCAACGCAACTGTTGAGCCATTCCTGTAAGTGTAGAGCTTGAGAATCAGATTCGATTATACGCATATTCCCTCTGTTTTTTGACGCATGGTGCAGGGTGCGGCACTTGAGTCTGTGCCGCCGGTTCAACTTTTTGTGAGAGCTTGTGCTGGCTATGAAGTAGTCACTAAGCCAGCTAGAGTGTTATCTCTGTCCCCCGGTATGTGTGGTCTGAATGTGAGATTGATTCGTGTGCTAACGACTTTGTTAGTCTTGGGAACTTGATGCAGATGTGTAGACTGACAACCAGGGTGCATCACAAGCAAGCTGCCGTGTTCCAGCCAGAAGTCAGTGGGTTTGCCATCTCTCGGTTTGATTTGGAATTTGCGACATGAACCCAAGCTGACTGATGCGATCGCTGGGTTAAATCCCATCGATGTTTCATTGTCGGAGTGCCAGCCGATTGAGTCAGTGCCACTGCGGTATTGATTGCCGATGACTATGCGGAATTTGTAGCCAGTCAAAGCGGTGATCCTATCTCGTAACTTAGACAGAGCATCTGTCCAAGTCAGGGGTTTCAAAAATACACTATTGGAGTAAAGGTAATCACATTCGGCATCACCATAAATGCACTCCAGACGAGGGACGGGCATTGTTTTACCCGCAATCCTGATTTGATTTTGTTGCCACTCCAGTTTCAAGCAGTGTTGGTAGAGTTCGTTTGCTTGTTCAAGACTCAAGAAATCGGGGTAATAACTGACTGGTAAGACTGGTGCGGATTCAGTAAATAAGTTGAGTTGTTGCATGGTAGTTTTATCTAACTAAAGAACGTCTGACTGGGGGAATTGCTGTTAGTTTTGGTTGGACAAAAATACTTCATGTTTCTTGAGATACCTGTTCCCAATACTCAAGAACAAAATTATGGGCTTGCTGTAAAACTTGAGGGAGTAAAAATAACGGGACTTCCCAAGCTGCAATCACACTACCAGCGAAACATTCTGCAAGTTCAACCCGAATACATTCTGGTAAATTACTCTCTAAAAACTTGAGTGAATGATCTTCGTTTTCTGGTAACTGAACAAAAAAATAATCGTCGTGCATAATATCAGCAACTAGACCGTATTTTTCTGCCAAGGTTTTTCGTAGAGTGTTCATAACGAAAGGTTGAGTTAGGTAGGGAATTATTGAGAAATGACTTTTACTATTTCGGGCAACCACCGCAGTTGAAAAACAGTTTGGTTTGAAGATTTGGCGACTGCGGGAACCATCCGCCCCCATTGCTTACCTGATTCAGTAGGACGATAGGGAATTTTCTTGTCATCAGTTCTGTATTGCAGTCCTGAATTTAGTAAACAGTGGTTAACAGCCCGTGCAGACATTCCCACTACCTCACCGATTTGTGTTGGGTTGAGAAATGCGTCCTCTGCAACATTTGTTTGAGCGATCGCAATCTTGAGTTCATCTGCTGCGGGTTTGAGTGCGGGGTTAACTTTGGTGGCGGCATTAACTGCTAACTGCGCGGTGAGAGATTTTTCTAATCCGGCAAATTCCCCCAACATCATTGCTAACTGTGCGGCTTCGTGAGCAATGGTTGTTTTGGGTTGGTAGTTTTGAAAAGTTTCTGCTTGGTGGGTTTTGATAGCGAAATAACTTTGGGCTGCTGCTATTTCTGGTTTTCGTGGATCTCCGTTCATTGCTACCAAATAACAGGCATAGCGAGAAAGGCGATAGTCACTGGGTACATTTCTTGTATAAAGCCCAGCCTCGGTAAAGTGATTTTGTACTGAGGAGCCAGTATTTTGACAACCAATTTTGGCTCGGTCGATAGTATCTACAAAACGCTCCCACTTTTTATAACCAAGCAGTTCCATCAACTCTCTAGCTAGCCAGTGTTCATTGCCGTTGTCATCTAGGTGACGAATTGTGTTAAACGGGCTGCTGTTATGATTGCTTTGGTGACTTATCAAGTTAGATATCATAATCGTCTCCTTCAAAACTGCTTAAACATTTACCCGCACTAAGCTTTTTTCACCAACTAATGAGAAACGATTCGATATAGTTGGTGTCTTAATTAACGTTGGTGACATCAATTCAACAAGGTAAAACCAAGAATTATGCACCAGCGCAATCCCCAAAATCAGCCGTTGTTTTGTTCCCTTATCGTGAGAACAGAGGATTACTCTTTCGCCTAGAACAAAAGCAGGTTTTTGCATAGTGATGGCTTCTAATTCTCCAGTTCCGATGATTTGGTTTTGTGTAGCGTGGAGTATTTCATTACGGCAATCAATTGAATAAATCCAGCACTCATGCTTCCACTGAATACCGCAACAGTAGCCAAAAGTTCTCGTGGTTCGGAGGTATACTCTCTCCAATAAATTGACCTCAACAGGTGGAATTGTTTGTCTCCAAGGTGGCGAGATATACCAGATTGTTTGAAGCGCGTTAATGTGGTCAATCATACGAGTTTCCCCACTAAATATTCGATAGCGTCTTTATCAATGGCAGCAATGCGGTTCTTAATACGTTCAGGTGGATTCTGAAGAAATCGTTTTAAGTCTTTGCTTTTGATTTGGTGAT
>NZ_JAIVFR010000082.1 GCF_020829685.1 Nostoc sp. CHAB 5715
GTCGAAACTATTTCAGTTCAAGGGTAAGCTTTTGTTTGTGGGTACTGTGTGAGATTGCTATTGCAGCTTGTGACTTGGCAGAACTACTAGGAAGTGCGATCGCCCTGCAACTTTTATTCGGTATTCCCTTGATATGGGGTGTGTGCATCACTGCGCTGGATGTCCTAATATTGCTATTCCTGCAACATAAAGGCTTTCGCTATACAGAAGCCTTGGTAATAATGCTGGTAGCAACCGTAGGCTTCTGTTTCACAGCAGAAATTCTCTTCTCTCGACCTAATATGGGAGGGATTTTATTGGGATATCTGCCCAAGAAAGAAATTTTACAAAATCCAGAAATGCTCTACATTGCGATTGGCATTTTAGGCGCAACAGTAATGCCTCACAACTTATATTTACACTCCTCTATTGTGCAAACCCGTGATTGGCAACCTAATACTGAAAAAAGATGGGAAGCAATTAAGTTTGGCACAATTGATTCAACTTTTGCTCTATCGTTAGCACTGTTTATCAACTCAGCAATTTTAATTGTATCTGCCGCCACATTTCATTTTTCTGGTAATCAGAATGTGGCAGAAATTCAAGAAGCTTACAAACTGCTTTCACCATTGTTAGGTGTTAGTGCTGCTAGTGCCATCTTTGGGATTGCCTTACTTGCTTCTGGGCAAAGTTCGACACTAACTGCAACTCTAGCTGGGCAGATTGTGATGGAAGGCTTTTTACAATTTCGCCTTCCATCCTGGTTACGGCGTTTAGTTACCCGTCTGCTTGCTATCATTCCAGCGTTGATTACAATTATTATCTTTGGGGAACATAGCACAAGCAGCCTCATAGTTCTTAGTCAAGTTATCCTTAGTTTGCAGTTACCCTTTGCAGTAATTCCATTGGTGATGTTTACGAGTAACCGTCGCTTAATGGGAGAATTTGTGAATCCTTTGTGGCTCAAATCTCTAGCTTGGCTGGTCGCTATTGTTATCGTCGGGCTAAATGTTTGGTTGCTATTACAAAGTACTTTGGTTTGGCTGGGTTTAAATCTCTAAATCTGTTTAAACCGCTTAGGATAGATCTAGTGGAGAACAATCCCGTGCCTCTGTCTTGATATATCTATCAAGGAGAAAATCAAGCCATGAAATATATTCGCAAAGCTGTTACTATACTAGGAATAACAACTAGCGTACTGAGTGGAATACCTGTTGCTGTCCATGCTGCACAGGAAGCACCAACACGCATCCAACAGATGAATTTTCAGGAATACCATAACCAGGGAGTGCAAAAGCTTGAGCAAGGCAACTTCAACGGTGCAATAGAGGATTTTAGTCGGGTAGTACAATTAAATCCCCGATACTACGAAGGTTTTTGCCTCAGAGGTTTAGCAAAGTCTCAATT
Source organism: Nostoc sp. CHAB 5715 (assembly GCF_020829685.1). Taxonomy (GTDB): domain Bacteria; phylum Cyanobacteriota; class Cyanobacteriia; order Cyanobacteriales; family Nostocaceae; genus Nostoc. The sequence continues at coordinate 1,387 of NZ_JAIVFR010000082.1, forward strand.
AAAAGACTTTAAAGCAGCCGTTATCGACTTTGATCAAGCACTACGACTCAACCCCAACCATACAGATGCTTACAACGGTCGGGGAACTGCTCATGCGGAACTAGGAAGCATTGAAGCGGCTATTACGGACTTTAACCAGGTACTTAGAATTGATCCGAAGTCTGTAGATGGTTACTACAATAGGGGCTTTTTGAATTATAGACAGGGAAATCACAAACTGGCGATCGCAGATTTTACCCAAGCACTACAAATCAACCCTAACTTAGCTGATGCCTACGGCAACCGAGGACTTTCTGAATATGCTTTAGGCGATCGCAAAAATGCCATTAATGATTTAGAGCAAGCTGCAAGTCTGTTTCAACGGCAAGGAGATACTCTTCGGTATCAGCAAACACAAGCTCTCCTTCAGCAGATTCAGCCCTAAGTAATTCAAATAATTGTCAAACCCAACTTTTCAACAAACCTTACGGAATAGTTGGGTTATTCAATTTTGTTATCGAACTGTTGAGGAAACGATAAGCTGCTTTAGCTCAATTTTTCCAGTTATTACTGCCATTTTGTGATTGAAAGACAATCATCTTCTGCATATTGCTGTGATCATTCCCTGCATATTATTAATTATGGGTGACCAATAACGGGGTGGGCTAACCCAGACAAAAACCCTTCAAAGAAATTAGACGGTATTTTACCACTAATGGCATGATGTGCTAAAGCTGGATGAGCAGCACTTAAAAGCCCTATGCAAGTTAAGAAGGCAATTCCTAAGTAAAACTTTGTTGAAGTTACCGTTGATGATTTTTGTTTGTAGTTATCAACAAGCTGGATTTTTGACACTGTGTATCTCCCAATACTAGAGTTTCAATAGATCAATAAACATCCCGACTCAGCAACCAAAGTGTGATAGTCGTTTAACATTAAAGTCTCACTGTTAACGCTCGTAACTAACTCTTCCAGACCCGATGTAGCATTCAGACAATATCGGATTGTGTACAGTTGCACTGAGTATATTGGTAATAAATTAATATTTTTTAACTACTTTATGCAAGTTTTCAACTCTCTTAACCACCCTTCAAAAAGATCCTTTTTGGGAATATGATATGGGGCAAAGATAGAGAGAATAGGTTAAAAACTATGCCCAATATATATCGCAACGTTCTCCAGTAACGGCTAACTGAGATAAGTTAACAATTTGGAAGGTTAAGGACTCAAAACACCCCGAAAACCTGTTTCTCTGTAGAAAAAAGCGTCAGGCATAGGCTTTAAAGCCCTTGCTCCATAAGGCTTCCAAAATTACCTTCTAAATCGTGATTACAATCTTCTGCTGGATTCCCATTGGAATTACCAATTGCGAATTGGATTGACTGTTGATGGTTTAGTAACAATTGCTAACCTGAAACTTCCACCTGTTGTCCCTAAAAATTTCATCTCAATTTCATCTTCATTTGGGAGAGTAGGTAAAGTACTTGATCTTTAAACTTACTTAGCTGCACAGCAAGCAGACATCCCTTAACGCGTTTAAAAATGCTTAATTCTATTGTTAAATGGTCGATCGCTCAACGCTGGCTAGTAGTTATTGCTTCCATCCTCATATCTGTTTGGGGCTTTCGTGTCCTCACACAAATGCCACTGGACGTGTTTCCCAGCTTTTCTCCGCCTCAAGTCGAAATTCAGACCGAAGCCCCTGGTTTAGCGCCAGAGGAAGTGGAGTCGCTGGTGACTCGTCCTATAGAAAGTACAATAAACGGAACTCCTGGACTTGAAGCTTTACGCTCTTCCTCTGCTGTAGGTCTTTCTGCTGTAAGAGCCACCTTCAGTTGGGATACGGACATTTATCGCGCCCGCCAAGCGGTGACGGAGCGGTTGCAACAAGCACGCAGTCAGCTACCGCAAGGCGTGGAAGACCCAGAAATTCTTCCCGTCAGTTCCGCTTTAGGATGGACTGTTAAATATGCCTTCACTTCTGAAACCACGCCTTTAATGGATGTATGGCGTATTGTCAACTGGCAAGTGAAAAACCGCCTTCTGGCTGTCCGTGGTGTCAGTGATATCATCATATATGGTGGGGATGAGCGTCAGTATCAAGTACTGGTTAACCCAGATAAACTAAAAGCGTTTAATGTTACTCTCGATGATGTCACCAAAGCCGCCGCTGCCGCCAACGCTAATGCACCAGGAGGATTTTTAATTACTCCAGACCAAGAAACATTGGTTAGAGGTGTGGGGCGGATTGAGTCTATCGAACAGCTAAAGAAATCAGTAATTAAAGCCCAAAATGGCACTCCAGTATTGTTAGAACAGGTTGCTGATGTACAAATTGGCGCAGCACTCAAACGTGGTGACGGTAGTTTTGCTGGAAAAAAGGCAATTATTCTGACAGTTAACAAGCAACCAACTGCGGATACACCGTCAGTCACGAAAGCAGTTGAGACGGCAATAGAGGAAATTAAAGCCGGTCTGCCAAAGGATGTCAAAATTACAACTACCTTTCGTCAAGAAGATTTTATTGAAGCCTCGCTCAAAAACGTTGAAGAAGCTTTGCGTGATGGCACTATCATCGTTTCCGTCATCCTGATTCTGTTCTTAATGAATTGGCGCACAGTCATCATTAGTTTGAGCGCTCTACCCGTGTCCTTATTACTGGGGATGATGATTCTCAACTGGACGGGACAAGGCATAAACACTATGACTTTGGGCGGACTAGTGGTAGCTATTGGTTCGGTAGTGGATGACGCAATCGTTGATATGGAAAACGTCTACCGCCGTCTGCGGGAAAACCAACTCGCTGGAAATCCCATCCCACCATTGCAAGTAGTCTTCAATGGTTCGGTGGAAGTGCGCGTTAGTGTTCTGTTTGCCACAATTATTATTGCCGTCGTCTTTGCACCGATTTTCGCCCTCTCTGGTGTGGAAGGCCGGATTTTTACACCGATGGGTTTAGCGTATCTACTATCAATTGCTGCTTCTACCTTGGTAGCGTTGACATTAACCCCAGCAATGTGCGCCCTACTGCTGGTGAATACAAGATTGCCAAGTACAGAAACCTGGTTAGAAAAACAAACGCATAAACTTTATAGTCCAGCTTTGAGGTTTTCTATTCGTCGCCCCAAAATTATTTTGATAACAGCGTTCGCTGGTTTTGTGGCTTCAATGGTAATTTTACTTGGTTTAGGGCAAGTTTTTTTACCAGAGTTTCAAGATCGTGCCCTCGTGGTTGCCGCCGTTCTCATGCCTGGTGAATCTCTAGAAGCTACTAATCAAACAGGGTTGGCGATAGAAGAAGCTTTGAAAAAAAATCCCGGAGTTGAAACCGCTCAATTCCGCTCTGGACGTGCTCAAGGAGATACTGAGATAGCTGGCGTTAACGCTGGGGAACTTGATGTGCAGCTGAGTGAGGAGGGAGCAAAAGATCGAGAAGAAACAATTGAAATGATTCGTGAAGAATTTGAGAAAATTCCCGGTGTAGTTCCTAACATCGGTGGTTTTATTTCTCACCGAATGGATGAGGTACTGTCGGGGGTAAGAAGTGCGATCGCCGTGAAAATCTTCGGTACCGAGTTGGAGCAACTTCGTACCATTGGTCAACAAGTGCAATCAGCTATAAGTGAGGTTTCGGGTTTAGCAGACTTGCAACTAGAACCGCAAGTACCAATGAAACAAGTGCAAATTAAGTTTGACCGGAATGCAGCTGCTCGTTATGGCCTAACGATTGGGGAATTATCAGAGACAGTAGAAACTGCACTCAATGGGCGAGTCGTTTCCCAAGTATTGGAACAGCAACAAACCTTTGACATGAATGTTTGGTTGCAAGAAAGCTACCGTAATAATATAGAAATCATCCGTAATTTATTAGTTGATACACCCAACGGACAAAAAATTCCCTTAGCTCAAGTTGCCAAAATTGAATACAGTACCGGCCCCAATACCATCAACCGCGAGAACGTCTCTCGTTACATAGTTGTATCTACCAACGTAGCTGGGCGAGATTTGGGTTCTGTAATTAAGGATATTCGAGACAGGGTTAAACAACAGGTACAATTACCACCTGGATATTTTATTGAATACGGCGGTCAATTTGAAGCCCAAGAGGGAGCAACAAAAACTTTACTTTGGGCTGGGGTATTAGCATTTGTAGCGATCGCAGTCATACTTTACTTTGCCGTCAAGTCAATTCCAGCAACCATCATGATTTTAATTAATTTACCCTTGGCGTTGATTGGTGGTGTGGTTTCCATCGCCTTGACTGGCGGCATTGTTTCCGTAGCTTCAATGGTAGGATTTATTACTCTATTTGGTGTAGCAGCACGAAACGGACTTTTGTTGGTTGAAAACTACAATGCAAGGTTGGCAGAAGGACAACCTTTACGGCAGGTTTTGATGGAAGGTTCGATGGAACGCTTAGTTGCTATTTTGATGACAGCGTTAGCATCGGCTCTAGGTATGGTGCCTTTGGTAATTGGTAGTGGAGCCGGAAAAGAAATTCTTCAGCCATTAGCTGTTGTGGTGTTAGGTGGTTTGTTTACCTCAACTGCTTTAACTCTGCTGGTGCTTCCGGCTTGCTATGTGCAATTTCGTAAGTTTCTGATTCCGAAAAAGACCACACCAATACAAAATATTGAAGTTACCCAAGGTTCAACTGTATGAGGTAAAAACCTCATATTTTCTGGAGCTGATAACGCCGTATCTTTACCTGCTCCTTGTTAACTGGTTTGTACCATTTCACTTTCAGGTTGCTACAAATAAGCAGCAAGGGAGCAGGCGGCAAAGGAGGAATGATTTGTAGCTGTAATGCGTGTAAATTGGTATTTAGGACTATTTTTCTATGTTTTTGCCAACTGTTCAGATACCAAATTGTGTTTCAATTACTAACAAGTGATGAGGAGTGAACCCATGAAATCATTAAAATTAGGTTTGGTTGCTTTTACAAGTATAGGATTACTTTTCTTGGGAGCTTGTAATGGCGGAAGCCAAGAAAATAATTCAAATAGTAACACGGAATCTACTACAAATACAGCAGCAAATACCTCAAAAACCGAAGCTACTAAATCAGGTGATTCATCCAAACAACATGATGAGAAAGACCATTCTCATAAAAACGATGAATCACAAGAAGGTAAAGAACATTCACACGGTGGTCAAGTTGTTGAATCAGGTCAATATCATTTAGAGTTAGTCACAGAAAAAGAAAATAAAGGAACTCATTTAGATTTTTATTTGAAAAAAGGCGAGAAGCATGAGGTAGTTTCTAATGCTCAAGTGACAGCTGCAATTCAACTACCAGATGGGAAACAAAAGTCGGTACCTCTTGCCTATAACGCTGATGGTAAACTCTACGAAGCAGAAGTATCAGAACAAGCAACTGGTCAATATCAGGTGAAAATTACTGCGGATGTCGGCGGTGAAAAGCTAAACGGTCGGTTTAATTTTAATCAATAGCAAGTTTGTCTTGCTTGCGGGACAGTTATGTTTCAAATGAGCTTATTTCATTATTTAACTACTGTCCCTAATTTTATAAAAAACAATAGTCTACTGCTTGTATGTTAATAGGCAAAGTTCAAAACTAGGATAATTCTTGTTATTAAGATAGAAGAAAGATATAGAAATCCTATTTTATTTTTTAAAAGCTGATAGTCATGTCTCACAATCATAGTCACGGACACGATCGCGGTGGCAGTAATTACAACCGCGCTTTTGTTATCAGTGTTGCCCTAAACACTGGTTTTGTCCTCATTGAGGCAACCTATGGCATTGTTGCTAACTCCCTTGCCTTGATTGCCGATGCGGGTCACAATTTGAGTGATGTTTTGGGTTTACTACTTGCTTGGGGCGCAAGCATCCTCGTCCGTCGTCGCCCGACATCACGTCGCACCTACGGGCTGCGTCGCACCTCAATTTTGGCTGCGCTTTTAAACGCCGCTTTTCTCCTAGTTGTTTCTGGCGGTATTGGCTGGGAAGCAATTCAACGGTTTCGTGAACCTGCTCCGGTAGCAGGAGGAATAGTAATTACAGTAGCAGCTATAGGAATTTTCATTAATACAGTAAGTGCTTTGATGTTCTTGTCGGGGCGTAAAAGTGACTTGAACATCAGAGGCGCATTCTTACATCTAGTTGCAGATGCTGCGGTATCTGTAGGGGTTGTACTGGCTGGTATTGCAATTATTGCTACAGGTTGGCTGTGGTTTGATCCAGCGGTGAGTTTGATTGTTACTGTGGTGATTGTAGCTGCCACTTGGGGACTTTTGCAGGAATCCTTGAATTTGATTACAGATGCTGTACCAGCAGGAATAGAACCTTTAGCTGTCCGTACTTATCTAACCGAACTCCCTGGCGTGGCTCAAGTTCATGACCTACATATTTGGGCAATGAGTACCACAGAAACAGCACTCACCAAACACCTCTCGCCGTGGAAGCCCCTGCTTTCAAGCATGGGGGCAAGGCGTAGGCGATTTTAATCGCCGTCAAAAAATCGCATAGGAATACCCATCCTTTTTATGAGTTGCTAAACAATATTTGTGGCTGATGCCCGATATTCTTCCCTTGCTTGTAGCGATATCGAAACTACCCGTAGCTCGACACAAAACCCGTCCAACATAAACGCCTACTTTCTTACCGCTAGTAACAACTGATTTGATAATGTCACCAGTTTGAAAACCAAAATGTATTTGTTTATTTGTGCGGTGACGACTCGGAAATCCAAACTTATCAGTTCCGCACATTTGACGAGTACCGTGACCCGATGCTGTAATCAACAATGGTTTGACACCTTTAATGTTGAGAATTGGTGTTGATGTTCCAACACAAGCAGCATCTAACCAGTGAGTTTTTTCGAGCCTTTGTTGACCCTCCGGGTTCGCCAGTCCCTCTTTGTTGGAGCAACAAGACCGGGCTAGCTCACTGCGATTAAACTTGGTTAAACCACCAGAACCTGTTTCTACTGGTAATCCAGTTGCTTTTAAAACGTTCAGTAATGCAAATCTAGTTGTATTTACGGCTGCTGCATCTGCCAATGGTCTTTTTGCTTGTTTCAAGATTTTCTCTAATTTTGAGGGGTCTTTTTTCAGAAAGTCTTTGATATCTTTAGTCCCCTTTTTGACATTACATTTTTCGCAACTTAGTGTCAGGTTTGCGATTGAGTTAGAGCCTCCTTTCGCTCTTGGGTGAATGTGTTCTATTTGTAAAGGAACGTCTTTAACGCCGCAGTAAGCACATTCCCTGTTCCACTTTTCAAGCAAGTACTCACGAGTCTCAAAGCCCTGTAGCGTACCCTGCTGATATTCGTTCCCTTGAATATCTGGATTCTGCATCAACTGCATATCAAAGCGTACTAGCTCTTGACTAATAGCCGTAATTGGTGCAAATCGGCGTAACTTCTCAACAAGCGTTTTAATATTATCAACTCGACTTTGTAAGCTCGGTGGTAGCCATCCTTGAGGACGGGTTCTATTCAGAAATCTCGGTTGCCTGTAACGAGTTTTCCTTGCTCGTCTACCACGCCTTAATTGCCGTCTAGAGGTTAAAGCGTCTCTGATTGCAAAACCTCTGTGTTTTAATTCTGCTGCAAATACAACCTCTCCAGTTGAATTGTTAACTAATGCAATTCCAGTTGTTTTTGCGCCAGGGTCAATCTTTAATCGTAGTGGTGATACTATTGAATCAAGACGCGACTCTTTCAAAATAATTGTGAAAGGAAAGCGTCTAAATACTGCTGCTTTTTTGTTCGTTAATAATTGTCGAGCCTGTGCAGAGTGAATTGGATATAGGGGTCTTTTTTCTGCATCTAAAACAAATACTTTGGACATAATGTTTTGCTCCTAAGAGCCTCCTTTCGGGTAAAGTTAGCTTTGATAATGTTAGAGGTCGGTACTATCCAAACAACACTGGCTTAACCCTTGTAGACCTGTTTAATCGTTCGGTTCTAGAGCGAGGGACTAGCTACGCATCCCCCGGTAGGACTTAAACTCTTGCCTCTAACGTAGCCAATGAAGGCTTAATCTGGTCAGATGTGGGACAATTTCTGTGCCCCCGCCTTTAGGCGTGGGGTTTCTGACTGTTCACCTTGTCATCCCAGCAGGTTATCCCGGTGATACTTTTTTAGCACGGGTAGTCGGTGAACTTCACGATAATTTCAGCATTGAACACCCAACCATTCAGGTGGAGACAGGCGATCCGAGTTACCAATGTCCTTTCGCTCCTGACAACCTAATTTAAGTCAATTGTTAGCTGACTTGAAAATACTACTTCGATGTTTATCGATATAGATACCATACCCCATGCCCATTTTTATCCGTTAATATTGTGCGCGATCGCCCAAAAGCTCCAGTAGGTATTCAGAAGCGCACAGCGAAGCCTACAAAAGGATTAAAATCATCTGCTGCCTGCGTTATCCCAATGTTGACACCCGCATCTAGCTGCAAATTCTCTGTCAGGAGGTATGTTACACCAGTATCAAAGGTGGCAACTAATTCTGAGCCACTCTCAGTAGTAATATCTGTGAATAGCTCGAAATAGGTACCCAGTCTATCTGTAGCTTGGTAGCCGAAGACAACGCTATTGACAAATCCCACATTATATCCGAGGTCAGCCTCATTTTTATTGAAGTTGAACTGGGTCTGCAAACCTACGTTCCATTTTTCAGATAACTCAATCGCCAAGGGAAAAGTAACGCCACCCTCAATCGAATTATTTCCTAGATTATCTTGATTGGTGGGCAATTTGATAAAAGATACCATACCAAAAGCAGTTGTGCCGCCATCATTGCCCCAAAAGTTGACTCTCACACCAACTGTAGTATCACCAAAGCCAGAATTCTTTTCTGTAGTACCATCTCTAAACTCGGTACGCACGTTGTTGTATGTTTGCGGGCTAATCTGAAGCTCAACGTTATTTAGCAAACCTACTCGAATGTTGGGAATGAAAGTTTGGAAGCCTTTGACATCTATGTCGTCTTGGTTATTAGTATCCCTGGTGTAGGTTACTAAATCCACCTCAATTTGGTAATGTCCGGCATCAACAGTATAAGGACTGTCAGTTTTGCTAGGACGACCTGAATTGAAATCTCGCATCAGTTCCCTGGGTGTAGGATTGAACAAGTTGTATTGGCTCTTGTCAGGTGGGGTATTTTCAGGTTGATTGGGCTGTTGAGTAACTGCCTCTGATATCTCCTGTTTGGCTGTGGGTAAGTAATATTGGCTCTTTTCAGGCACAGGAGATGGAGTATCAAGCCGGAGGTCGCTATCCTCAAAGTTGGTAGCCAAGGTGAACGCGTATCTGAACTTCAAGCAGCTCTGAAACTTTTGGGTTTTTATTCTGGTGCTGTAGATGGTACATATAGTGAGAATACGGCCAGTGCTGTTGCCCGGTTTAAACAAGCTGCTGGCTTAAATCCAGATGGCATTGTTGATGCCAGCACTTGGCAACGACTTTTCCCTAATCAACCAGTAGCAGCATCAACCGTTCGTTCATCACAGCCAAGATTTAACTCAGCTACGAATTTTCCTGTTCCAACCCAGGTTAGTAACCTCACCAACGTTGCAAATCCCAACCCTCCAAGACAAGCTGTAACACAAGTTCCGACTAACCCCGAACCAAGACTTACTACCCCAAGACAAGCTGTAACACAAGTTCCGACTAACCCCGAACCAAGACCTACTACCCCAAGACAAGCTGTAACACGAGTTGCGACTAGCCCTGAGCCAAGACCTGCTACTCCAAGAAAAACTACAACCTCAAGCACACAAAAAACGCCGAATCGTACTACATCAACTACTCGAACTCAGTCAACTACACGGACTAGGCAAACTACTCGAACTCAGCCAAACACAACTACTAAGCGAACCCCTGGTATTCAATACACCTCAGAAGGATTGCCAATTTTGCGTATAGGATTACGTGGTTCTGAAGTTGTGAAGTTGCAGCAACAACTGAAAAAGCTTGGGTTCTTGAAAGGCGATGCCGATGGAGACTTTGGCGAGACAACCCAAGCAGCCGTGAAAGCTGCACAAAAGCGCTATGGTTTAGAAGCTGACGGTGTAGTTGGTGGCTCTACCTGGGAGGTTCTTTTGCGGCGTTAGCCCCAACAGCGTTAGGCTGACACTAAAGTTGCCATCCACTATAGTGCAATTTTGGCAGTTCCCTTAATGACTTTGGAACTTGCTAGTGGTCTGTCCCATTAATTTTGAGGGGTTGGATAAATCTTTGAAAGCTTAACTCTTGCGTCTTCTGTACGAAAACGCCAATCTACACAAACTTTATTTTGATTGCGATCGCTCTCCCAAATCGATACCTCTGTTTCTAAAGTTTCAAGATCCGGAATTCTTCTTTGAAGACATTGACGAACGAGTACAGACAATTCAGATTCAACCATATTTAACCCAACGGGAAAGCCAGTTGCTTCAAGTCGGGGAACCGCAAGGGCGCACTGGCTCACCAACTACCATGTTTTGGTGTATGGTGAATCTCTAATTTTTTGGCAATTCGTCTGGCCTCGGCAGGTTCAAACACTTCATACAATGCACCGATTGTATGAGTATTTAAGTTATCCATTACCAATGGAATTACAAGAGCGTCCGCAAAGTGGATATGCTCTTTTAGCCAAGGTTTTAGCTCGTTTTTTTTAATATCCGACCAACTGTACTTTTGCTCAAGCTATCAACTATTTCAAGACTCACAAGTTTGTCTGCTAACATTCTTAAAGTCCAGCGTGCGCTAAGAGAAGGTGCATCCCACAAATCAGTTCAGAATTCGTATACCGAATGGAAGATGTGCTTGATTTATATGCTCAACCACCTGAGCAAAAACGCCCACTAGTATGCTTTGATGAAAGGTTATGCCAATTAATTGC
>NZ_JAIVFR010000830.1 GCF_020829685.1 Nostoc sp. CHAB 5715
CCATTGGTTAACAAATTTTCCATGACTGTCGCTGCGGCAATTTTATAACTAGCCGCTATCCGCGTGTAACCAAACCTATCTTTGCAATATTGCTCGAAGGTTTTATGCGTGGAGCGATAAAGCCGTCTGTCCCTCAATTCTGCCAGTGCCTTACCTGCCTCAAAAAACGCTCTTTCCACACGGCGTTCTAGGTGAAGGCGATCGCTTTGCTCCTCCTCTGTCAACTCTGGAACTTCGACAGCACTAACCGTAATTGTTACTGAGGCTGGGTCTTCTTGAAGGGAGATATCCTCATTTACAGAGTTAGGGGGTGTTTTTGAATCATCAGAAGCAGCAGAGGTGGATTTTTTGCTCTTACGGGTTGATTTGTCCATAAACCCACCTCTAGGTTGATATTTAAGCTACTTGTTGCCGATGCTCTACTGACACCTGGGTAAACGCAATCCTCACCCACCAATCCACTAAGCTTCAGAAGGTTGACGAACAAGCGATCTCCCAAGCCGTAGCCCCCGAACTACTGACAACCGTAGAAATCAACTTCTACCACCACGAGGTCTACTGTGGCAAAGAACTGATAGCCTACATTGCTTATGACCACGATGATTTAGTCACCCAACCGTGGCTCGTTATGGTCAACGCTAAAGAGGAATTCCGCGCTAATACCTGGGCAAAATGCTATCGCTTCATCCAATGGCATCACAAAGACGGAACGCTTAGAGAAACATTCCCAGCACCCCTTGAGGTAGCAGAAGCTCCAACAATTCTGGAAATCTCGTTTTATGACCAAGAGGCGTTTGTAGGGGACTACCTTGTAGCCAGTATTAGCTACGACCACGATAACTACCAAAACCTATACTGGCGGGTACTGGTAAACAACGCTGAGATTTTCCGCGACCTTTCGGCTGCTAGATGCCACAGCTTTATTAAGCAGCAGTACCAGCAAGGCACGCTACCAGTACAAGAGCAATTACCAGAAGAAATTTGCTCCACTGGTAACGAAATCATGGTGCAGATTTTCAACGAATGCGAGAAGTACGGGTTTGAAATTCTCAATGATGGGATTTACCACAACGACATGAAACTGGGCGAGGTTGGCTGCACTGATGGCGGCTGGTGGGTGATGCGTACTGGGGAATGTCAACAACTACCCTGTGGCTCTGCGGTGGAAGCAGTTCAATCGCTGTCGATGCTGAAAACTTCACCCAGCATTGAGCCAACATTTGAAGAATTGCTAGACCGACCGTTTGAAATGTTGACAGCCCAAGACTGGGAGCTGTTACGGGAGTATGCACCAGTTGCAGAAAGTCGGGAGTTGGTAACGGCGTAATTCTTGCACAGACGAGAGCGATCGCACTTGTCAAGCGATCGTCTCTCACCACATTCTTACAATCCCCATTAAATCAATGCAACCTACAATATCAATCCCCCAACACTGGGGCTACCCTCGCTTTGCTTTGGAACAGCGTACTAAAGACGGCATCATTTTGGGATTTTATTACTACCCGAATGGTACTGAATTAGCTGAACAATTCGGTGGTGGTTGGCGCTATGCCTTGATGCCTCACAAAAACTCTGATGAATTGTTCCACTTTCAAGAGTCTCAAATCCAACCACTATCACCAGAAGAATTACTTTCAGAAATCACCGCAGAGATTGAGTTTTATCAACAGCAGATAAATATTCTCAACCGACAGTTAGCAGCCATCACTGGAGGTAGTACCAATGGCTAATTCTACAAACAGCTTTGACCGTAGAGCCAACCATTTGCTGCGTTCGATTCGGCTTTGTGGTGGTTGTGTTCCTCTACACCGACTTCAATTCCAATTCTCGGATTCAGTGATTCAAACACTGCTGGATAGAGAACTGGTGCAAGTACAGAATACGGGACGCGGCTTTTTGTTGGAGATTACCGAGGATTTTTAGGTTATTAATCCCAGAGGAGAAAATCATGAAACTTTACGCTAAGACTATTTCAGCTACTCTCCCAGATTGGGCAACTGTCGTCACACAGAGCGCAGATTTGATTGAGATTGAAATCAACGATGAACACCCTAACTTTCAATCCCTACTTGAAGAGTTAGCCACAGAGATTGAACCAGGAACCATCGGTGTGAAAGTGGAAGATTTATGTTCACGCCTTGGCATAGAAATGTCTAACCCCAATCTCGGACAATTACTTGAACAAGCCCAAAACCTGATATTAGAAATTGCTGCACACCCAGACTACAAACAACTGCTGGAGTTAGGATATAGCCCAGATTTAAACATTGCTGATGCTCAAACTGCACTGAGTTATCTGCAATGGGAGATAGAGCGCAATCGAGAACTTTCAAGCTTAGTACAAAAGCGTTCACCTAAAGGAATGGCATTACTTTAGATGAACGCACGGAAGTTCTTCTCCCGCTACAGAATTTCCATTATTGCACACAGAACACCAATCAATGAAACTTTAATCGAGGTGAACATGGTTACTGAAATAAAACTAGGTTTATGCAACCCTCCCGAACCCATCTATTTATATGTCAAAAATGCCGAGTTAGGTGGAGAATCTTACCTGTGGTATCACTACGATATTGACAGGGAGAAAACCATGCCAGTTTTTCAAAGAGCATTAACTGGCTATCTGTCTGAACTGCGATTGACGACTAAAGAATTCCAAGGAAAAGACAATCTCAAACTTGATATTGTAGTCAGTGCTGATGAAGTTTATATCATAAGAACTGGTATTGAAACTAATTTCGCCAAAAGCTTTCTTCTTGCTGCATCAAGTGTACAAGATTTTTCTAAACCACTGATTATTGCTGCTACTGCTGGTGAACAAAACACGGTTTTCTGTAATCTTTACGATGCAGTAAGTAAAAGCAGAATTGAAAGAGAATGGAATAAAAATGCTGATTGGGCAACAATCATTCGTGACATTCAAATTTTATTAGGTGGCACATCCTCAACTATTCCATCTATAGCAGAAACTCCAGTAGCTCCAGCGAAACTTAGTGTAGTTCCGCAATCTGTACACCCACAAGACTTACGAGTTAAAAATATTCGTACTTTGCTTGATTATCCACTCGATTTGGTCAAAGAGTGGTTGCAGTTTCAAGATGTTGACCGCCCAAGTCTACTTCATATTGGCAAGATTAATGAACTAGTAAAAACAATGTGTTTGGCTTGGGCAGCAGATAAGTGCGAGTATCCCAATGATGCCGAACTTTCGTATCAAAAGCAAGTGATTAATGCTGTTGCTAGCGGAATGGATGAGTTAGCAGCAATCAACGCATGGATGCAACAGGTGCAAACAGTAAACAGGACTTACGCAACTGGCACAGTGCGATCGCCTTCAATAGTACATAAGTATTACTTTATCACTTTACCGAGGCTGGGCTTTATACAAGAAATGTACCCAGTGACTATCGCCTTTCTCGCTATGCCTGTTA
>NZ_JAIVFR010000831.1 GCF_020829685.1 Nostoc sp. CHAB 5715
TGGACGCATCCGTCTGGTAGATCACGCCCTGGTGAGCGTTGACCAGCGGCACGAGCTCTGAAAGCAGCAGCCGGCCGACGGTGACGAGGTCGCGCTGACCCTGGAGCATGTTGGTGAAGCGGGCGAGGTTGGTCTTCAGCCAGTCCTGCTCGGTATTGCGCTCGGTGGTGAGGCGCAAGTTGGTGATCATCGTGTTGATATTGTCCTTGAGTTCGGCCACTTCGCCGCGAGCGCTGACCTGGATGCTGCGGGTCAGGTCGCCCTTGGTGACGGCGGTGGCCACTTCGGCGATGGCGCGGACCTGGGTCGTCAGGTTGGCCGCCAGGAGGTTGACGTTGCCGGTCAAGTCCTTCCAGGTGCCGGAGGTGCCGGGGACGTTGGCCTGGCCGCCGAGGCGGCCTTCGACGCCGACCTCGCGGGCGACGGAGGTCACCTGCTCGGCGAAGATGGCGAGCGTCTCGGTCATGTTGTTGATGGTCTCGGCAAGGGCGGCGACTTCGCCCTTGGCGTTCACCGTCAGGCTCTGCTTCAAGTCGCCGTTGGCGACGGCGGTCACGACCTTCACGATGCCGCGGACCTGCTCCGTCAGGTTGGCCGCCATGACGTTGACGTTGTCGGTGAGGTCCTTCCACGTGCCGGCGACGCCGGGAACAACGGCCTGGCCGCCGAGCTTGCCGTCGGTGCCCACTTCACGGGCCACGCGCGTCACTTCGGCCGCGAACGAACGCAGCTGGTCCACCATCGTGTTGATGGTTTCCTTCAGCTGGAGCACCTCGCCGCTGACGTCGACCGTGATCTTCTTGGAGAGGTCGCCTCGGGCGACGGCGGTGGTCACTTCGGCGATGTTGCGCACCTGGCTGGTCAGGTTGCCGGCCATGGCGTTGACCGAGTCGGTGAGGTCCTTCCACGTGCCGGCGACGCCGGGGACGACGGCCTGGCCGCCGAGCTTGCCGTCGGTGCCCACTTCGCGGGCCACGCGCGTCACTTCGGCCGCGAACGAACGCAGCTGGTCCACCATCGTGTTCAGGGTTTCCTTGAGGAGCAGAATCTCGCCGCGGACGTCGACGGTGATCTTCTTGGAGAGGTCGCCTCGTGCGATGGCGGTGGCGACTTCGGCGATGTTGCGCACCTGGCTGGTCAGGTTGCCGGCCATGGAGTTGACGTTGTCGGTGAGGTCCTTCCAGGTGCCGGCGACACCGGGGACTTCGGCCTGGCCGCCGAGCTTGCCGTCGGTGCCGACTTCGCGCGCCACGCGCGTCACTTCCGAGGCGAAGGCGTTGAGCTGGTCCACCATCGTGTTGATCGTGTTCTTCAGTTCGAGAATCTCGCCCTTGACGTTCACGGTGATCTTGCGGGAGAGGTCGCCTCGGGCGACGGCGGTGGTCACTTCGGCGATGTTGCGCACCTGGCTGGTCAGGTTGCCGGCCATGGCGTTGACCGAGTCGGTGAGGTCCTTCCACGTGCCGGCGACGCCGGGGACGACGCCCTGGCCGCCGAGCTTGCCGTCGGTGCCCACTTCGCGCGCCACGCGCGTCACTTCCGACGCAAAGGCGTTGAGCTGGTCCACCATCGTGTTGATCGTGTTCTTCAGCTCGAGGATCTCGCCCTTGACGTCGACAGTGATCTTGCGGGAGAGGTCGCCTCGGGCGACGGCGGTGGTCACTTCGGCGATGTTGCGCACCTGGCTGGTCAGGTTGCCGGCCATGGAGTTGACGTTGTCAGTCAAGTCCTTCCACGTGCCGGCGACGCCGCGGACTTCGGCCTGCCCGCCGAGCTTGCCTTCGGTGCCGACCTCGCGGGCCACGCGCGTCACTTCGCCGGCGAACGCGTTCAGCTGGTCCACCATCGTGTTGATGGTTTCCTTCAGCTGAAGAATCTCCCCCTTCACGTCGACGGTGATCTTCTTGGACAAGTCGCCTCGGGCGACGGCGGTGGTCACTTCGGCGATGTTGCGCACCTGGCTGGTCAGGTTTGACGCCATGGAGTTGACGTTGTCGGTGAGGTCCTTCCACGTGCCGGCGACGCCGCGGACTTCGGCCTGCCCGCCGAGCTTGCCCTCGGTGCCCACCTCGCGGGCCACGCGCGTCACTTCGCCGGCGAACGCGTTCAGCTGGTCCACCATCGTGTTGATGGTTTCCTTCAGCTGGAGGATCTCGCCCTTGACGTCGACGGTGATCTTGCGGGAGAGGTCGCCGCGGGCGACGGCGGTGGTCACCTCGGCGATGTTGCGCACCTGGCTGGTCAGGTTCGACGCCATGGAGTTGACGTTGTCAGTCAAGTCCTTCCACGTGCCGGCAACGCCGCGAACCTCGGCCTGACCGCCGAGCTTGCCGTCGGTGCCGACTTCGCGGGCCACGCGCGTCACTTCGCCGGCGAACGCGTTCAGCTGGTCCACCATCGTGTTGATGGTTTCCTTGAGTTCGAGGATTTCGCCGCTGACGTTGACGGTGATCTTCTTGGAGAGATCGCCTCGGGCGATGGCGGTGGCGACTTCGGCGATGTTGCGCACCTGGCTGGTCAGGTTCGACGCCATGGAGTTGACGTTGTCGGTGAGGTTCTTCCAAGTGCCGGCGACGCCGGGGACTTCGGCTTGGCCGCCGAGCTTGCCGTCGGTGCCGACCTCGCGGGCAACGCGCGTCACCTCGCCGGCGAACGCGTTCAGCTGGTCCACCATCGTGTTGATGGTCTCCTTCAGCTGGAGCACTTCGCCGCTGACGTTGACGGTGATCTTCTTGGAGAGGTCGCCTCGGGCGACGGCGGTGGTCACTTCGGCGATGTTGCGCACCTGCGACGTCAGGTTTGACGCCATGGCGTTGACCGAGTCGGTGAGGTCCTTCCAAGTGCCGGCGACGCCGGGGACGACGGCCTGGCCGCCGAGCTTGCCGTCGGTGCCGACCTCGCGGGCCACGCGGGTGACTTCCGAAGCGAAAGACCGCAGCTGGTCGACCATCGTGTTGATGGCTTCCTTCAACTGAAGGATTTCGCCCTTCACGTCGACGGTGATCTTGCGGGAGAGGTCGCCTCGGGCGACGGCGATGGTCACGTCGGCGATGTTGCGCACCTGCGCGGTCAGGTTGCTGGCCATCGAGTTGACGCTCTCGGTGAGGT
This sequence comes from Nostoc sp. CHAB 5715, assembly GCF_020829685.1. GTDB lineage: Bacteria > Cyanobacteriota > Cyanobacteriia > Cyanobacteriales > Nostocaceae > Nostoc. The sequence goes on from NZ_JAIVFR010000831.1 coordinate 3,109, forward strand.
CCTTCCAGACGCCGCCGACCTCGCGGATCTGAGCCTGGCCGCCGAGCTTGCCGTCGGTGCCGACCTCGCGGGCCACGCGCGTCACTTCCGAGGTGAAGATCGACAACTGCTGGATCATCGTGTTGACGATCATGGCCGAGCGGAGGAACTCGCCCTCCAGGGGACGTCCTTCGACGTCAAGCCGGACCGTCTGCATCAGGTCGCCCTGCGCTACGGCCGCGATGGCGCGGGTCACTTCGGCCGTGGGACGGAGCAGGTCGTCAACGAGCGTGTTGACCGATGTCTCCATCTCCATCCAGGCGCCGCCCTTGCCGCCC